>CAYJPP010000075.1:0-1584 GCA_964372175.1 uncultured Muribaculaceae bacterium | reverse complement strand
TAGTAACTAAATCGCCTATTTCAAATTCCATTATAATCACCCAATTAAGTATATGCTTAATTAAAGAATATATAACATGAAAAAAGAACGAAATTTTCATTCGTTCGGTTCTATAATAAATAGTGTTGGTGAGTAAAATCACTGATACTATTTTTAATTACAAAAAAAGTGTCATCAACCAATTTCCTATGATACAATGAGATTGTTACAAAACACTGAAAGGGTTGGTCATATGACACATATAACTTGTATCAATAATTTACTAGAAATAAAAGACTTTAATGTAATTTTATTCGAAAATTCATATAAAGAGGTTAAAATAAAGAAAACCTTGACTAAATGTATACACGGAAAATTAACTTATATTCCATTAAAATGCCCTTGTTGTAATAAAAACAACAATGGATATAGCGACATCATTAAATATGGATATAAAAAAAATTGTAAAATTATTTTACCCAAAGTTTCTGGTTTTAATACTATTTTGTTCCTTGATAAACAACGATACTTTTGTAAAAATTGTAATTCTACATTTACAGCTAATACTTCTATCATTAATAAAAACTGTAATATTTCTAATAATACTATATTATCAATTAAACTTGATTTAACTACTAAAATAAGTGAAAAGGATATAGCCAAAAGAAATAATGTATCTCATAATACTGTCAACAGAATTATACATTCCTTAGCTAAAAAGAAAGTACTTCCTGGTATTTTACCTCAATCTATTAATATTGATGAATTTAAAGCTACGAAAGATACAAAAGGCAAAATGGCTTTTCATATTGTTAATAATACTGGAAAAACTTTTGATATACTTGATTCTAGAAAATCTAATGATTTACGCAAGTACTTTATGCGCTTTCCTAGAAAACAAAGACTTAAAGTTAAATTTGTGATTACTGATATGTTTGATCCTTACTATAAACTGTTCAAGATTCTTTTTCCAAAAGCTAAATTAATAACTGATAAATTTCATGTGGTTGCTTTGGCTAATAATTCTTTAAAATTAACCAGAATTAGAGCAATGAAAAAAATGATAAACACTATAACAAATTAAAGCATTATTGGAAATTAATTCAAAAATGTGAGGATGATTTAGATACTAAAACAAAAAAGTATAGTCAATATTTTAAAAAAGATATAACTGAATATGATATAGTTCAATACTTAATTAATACTGACCAGGAATTAAAAGCAACATATGAAGTTTATCAAGGCATACTTAAAAGCATTAGAAAAAAAGATTTACAGTCTTTTGTTAAAATCATATCTCAACATCATAAAAATATTTCAGATTATATGATAAAGACAATCAAAACATTTAATAAATATCTTATCCATATTTCAAATTCTTTTATTTATCAACTTAATAATGGCGTTATCGAAGGTATTAATAATTTAATTAAATGTATTAAAAGAATAAGTTTTGGATATAAATCATTTTATCATTTCAAAACAAGAATAATGCTTATTACAGGTATAAAAATGTCAGCATAAAAAAAGAACGAAATTTTCATTCGTTCTACATCTCATTCATCATTAGTTTTTGGTTCCACCAACACTATTTGACAAAGAGCC
>CAYJPP010000074.1:0-1609 GCA_964372175.1 uncultured Muribaculaceae bacterium | reverse complement strand
GGAACTTCAAATTGTTGTCTAGGAATTAATTTTCTTAAATTTTCAACAATATTTTTACCTCTTTTATAGGCAAAATCTTTATGAACTATAACACTTAATGCATCAACTGCCTCAGCATTTAATAAAATATCCATTTTGACTAAATCACTTGATTGATATCCAATTACTTCATAATCAAAAGATGCATATCCTGAACTACTACTTTTAAGTTTATCAAAAAAATCATATACTATTTCTGATAAAGGAATTTCATAATGAATATTCACTCTTGTTTTATCCATGTACTCCATTGATATATAATTACCTCTTTTATTTTGACATAGTTCCATTATAGCCCCTATATATGTACTTGGAACAAATATAGAAGTTCTTATATAAGGTTCTTTAATATCTTTAATTTTAACTTTCTCTGGCATCTTAACCGGACTATCAATTAAAATTGTTGAATTATCCGTTAAAATAACTTCATAAATAACTGATGGACTAGTTGCTATTAAAGAAATATTAAATTCTCTTTCAATTCTTTCTTTAATAATTTCCATATGTAACAATCCTAAAAAACCACATCTAAATCCAAATCCTAAGGCTTTTGATGTTTCGGGTTGAAACTCTAAGGCTGCATCATTTAGTTTTAGTTTTTCTAAAGCTTCTCTTAAATCAGGGTATTTAGAAGATTCAATTGGATATAGACCAGTAAACACCATTGGTTTCATCGGCTTATAACCTGGTAAGGTTGTTTTAGCTGGGTTATTATTTAAAGTAATAGTATCTCCTACTTTAACTTCACTTATACTTTTAATGGAAGCACATAAATAACCAACTTCACCTGCAATTAGCTTATCTTTTTGTTTTTCTTTTGGCGTGGATATCCCTAGTTCAACAACATCATATACTGCCCCAGTTTCCATGAATTTAACTTTATCGCCTAATTTAACAGCACCATTTACTATTCTAACTAAACAAACAACACCCCTATATGCATCATAATGAGAATCAAATATTAAAGCTTGTAATGGCTCTTTATTACTATATATAGGACCTGGTACTTTTTCTATAATTTCTTCAACTAATTCTTTGATACCAATTCCGTTTTTTGCACTTGTTAAAATAATATCGTCTTTATTAAAACCAAATGTATCTTCTAGTTCTTTAGTAACTTTTTCTACATCAGCATTCGGAAGATCTATTTTATTTATAACAGGTATAATTGTTAAATTGGAATCTAAGGCTAAGTATAAATTAGCTAAGGTTTGAGCTTCAATTCCTTGGGCAGCATCAACCACTAAAATAGCACCTTCGCAAGCTGCTAGACTCCTGGATACCTCATAGTTAAAATCAACATGACCAGGCGTATCAATTAAGTGTAGAATATAATCTTCATTTTTATAGCTATATTTTAACTGAACAGCATTTAACTTTATAGTTATGCCTCTTTCTCTTTCAATATCCATACTGTCTAACAATTGATTTTGTTTTTCTCTATCAGTTATTGCATCTGTTATTTCCAATATTCTATCAGCTAAAGTAGATTTCCCGTGATCAATATGTGCGATAATAGAAAAATTTCTTATATTTTCTTGTTTCATGTAATTCACCTGTATTCATTATA
>CAYJPP010000073.1:0-2353 GCA_964372175.1 uncultured Muribaculaceae bacterium | reverse complement strand
GTATCAGCATTTAATATATTAAATTTTATCTTTAAAAGATTTAACTCTTTTGCTTTTATATTCAAATTTTCTAAACATATATTATATATTTCAGTATCTATCTCTATCCCGTGAATGTATTTTTTTATTTCCTTTTCAACACCACTTAATGAATTGTTTTTTTTATTATATTCAAAAACATATCTTTCTAAAATTTCAGTTAAAAAAGCCCCATCCCCACAACTATTATCAATAACATGTTTTTTTAGTATATCTTCTCCTGTATAGCCAGCAACATCAAGAATCTTTTTAACTATACTATTAGGAGTAAATACTTGCCCAAAATTTTTTATTTTTTCTTTTTTCATAGTTATACTCCTTAATAATAAAATTATATCATATTTCACTATTAAATCAAAGATAACAGATGTACTTACCTAATAAAAAAACATTATTATTTTTTAACAATGTTTTAACTTTATTTTTTATAACTAGTTCTAATTTTTTATACCATTTTTCCATTCTTCATATGACTCAACATCTATTTTAACCATTTTCCATACAAAAAGTATTACTGCTATATCATCAGTTAAACCTACTCCAGGTATTACATCAGGTATAAAATCTAATGGCGATAATAAATAAATCAAAGCTGATAGAATACTGATAATTGATAATAAAGGAATTTCTGTATAATTTTTATTTTTATAATCTCTTACTAAATTAATTAAAACTGGAACTTTCGAAAGTTCATTCCCTAATTTTGGAATCTTTTTTAATTTTGTTTCAAGTTCCGCTAGAAATTTATCTAACTTTTTACCATCTTCTAATAATTCTTTTGCCTTTAATTCTTTATCATTTAATTGCTTTTTTATTTCTTTTTCATCTATTTGCTTATTCATATTAACCTCTTTCATTTTCCTAAGTTTAATTGTAACTAAAACATAATACTATCTTTAATGCACTAATTTTAGTTTTTAACAGATATGTCTCGTGCGGCATAATTACAATGAGGACAAACTTGTTGGTATTGTTTTAGTTCATCATTGCTTTCTTTTGTTCCAAAAAGATAATTAACACTATAAATTATCACTTGTTCACTTTCCTTTTCACATTTTATACATTTCACAATTTTATTTACAACTTTTGTCATACATATATCCTTTCTGTTATCTTATTTAAATACATAAATGATAACCGCTTATTATATTATATACTATAACATAATGAGTTGTAAACATATATTGATCTGAATGTAATTATACACTATACTAAATCATAACATTAATGCTAAAATAATATATGATACTACAAAAAAAATTTATTAGCACAAATGATTTTATTAGTTTATGCGAGAAGGAGAATATATGAAACCAGAAGTTAAATTTAAAAATGAAAACTATAATTACTATAATAGAGCTGTCGGAATAATTAAAAGTAATAATAAATTTTTAATTATGAACGTTGATAATGCAGCATACTTCCATATTCCAGGAGGACACATTGAAATTGGAGAAGATTCATTATCAGCCATTTGTAGAGAAATCAATGAAGAACTTGGATATACAGTGAAAAATGGAAATTTATTTTGTATACAAGAAAATTTCTATGAAAAAAATAAAGTTCCTCATCATGGTGTGGAATATTACTATGTAATCGATATTGAAGAAACTATTGATTACATTGACCGTGAAATAATCGAAAATGACAGAGGAGAAGAAAAAAAGTTATATGTAAAATGGGTTACAATAGAAGAACTTCAAAATATAGATTTAAAACCATTTACAGTTAAAGAATTAATGATAAATAACGAATTAAATAAACTAACTCATATTATCAAAAGAGATTAATCATGAATGACTGTTTACTTTGTAAAATATCCAATAAAACAGAAACAAAACTGTCTGTGGAATTAGTTAATACCATTTTATATGAAGATGATTTAATTATAGTTAAACCAGTGCTTGGAATGTCACTACCTAATTACTTAATGGTGTTCCTAAAGTGCATATTAATGGATATATTGAATCAGATGAAACATCTTTATTTAAACTAGAGTCTTTTATAAATAAAATTTGTATGGAGAATAAACAAATTGTAGGTGTCTACCCTATTTTTTGAACACGGTTCTTTACCCCAAGGTAGACATCAAAAAAGCATAACACATGCACATTTACACATTATCCCTATAAATTTTAAGTCTAAGTATTTAAAAAACTATTTAGATATTTAAGATTAAATGAACAATCTAATATACTAGTAAATTTTGCAAAACAAAAAAACAATCTTACGATTGATTTATATCTAAATGTTCAGAGTTTTCCGAACAGATTCGTCATTGGAGGACCCGACCGGAGTCGAACCGGTGATCGTG
>CAYJPP010000072.1:0-2379 GCA_964372175.1 uncultured Muribaculaceae bacterium | reverse complement strand
GTTATATAATTATTAACTAATAATTCATTGTATGTCACACAATACATACGTCCATTAGTTTTGTCAAAGTCATCTAAATTATCATATACATATAATTTAGTTTGTTCTTCTACTAATTTTCTATTAGATTCATTTAAATCACTTTCAGCATTTCTAATTAAAGAAATAACTGATGGCGTGACTAATAACGCTATTATTCCTAAGATTATTATAACTGATAGAACTTCTATTAAAGTAAAGGCTTTTTTCATATTTATACACTCCTCATTATATTAATTTTAACACACTCATTAATTTAATTCAATAAATAATTGAATTTAAAAGAAAAAATCAGAATAATCTGACTTAGTTGATTTTAAATGCTAATATTTTCTTTAATATACTTATTTTTCTTTAAAATATCTTTTTAACAAAAATGTCATAAAATATGGAAATGTATAAAATTTACCATTAAAACCTATATTCTTATTGCATAATTTAATTCCATGTTTTATATCTTTATAATTTTCATTATCAATTAAATTATTTAAAGAAAGTGTACTATTATCACTTGCTTTTACTTCTACTGGTATTAATGAATTTTCATCTCTAATAAAGAAATCCATTTCTAATGTACTTTTTTCATTCTTGTGAAAGTATAAGTTATACCCTTGTTTAACTAGCATATCTGCAATAACATTTTCATATATCGCACCTTTATAAGTATTAAAATTTTGATTCTTTCTTAAATCATCTTGCGCTTCTTCGTCAATAACATTCTATCACGTTTTTCCGTATATCACAATATATTATATCACATTTTTCCAGCATTTTTCACTACTGATTATCACATTTTTCCAGCATTTTCACTACTGATTATCACATTTTCCCACATCACTTATATGACATAAAATAAGCAAACTATATTAAAGATTAATGTTTTTTTATTTCCAATAGTTTTTATAATTTGTTTGATTTATATAACACGGTATTTTGACTAATCACAATAAATCTTTATAGTTTTAATAATTTTATTTTATATTAATTTTACTAAAAACATTGTCATACTGTGTAAAATTGACTTTTCAATTCATATAACATCTTTTAAACATCAAAATGATAACTACTCCACTTATAGATGTTTATTCAATAAATTATTAAAATACATCTTTCTTGTACATATATATTCGTTTAAGTGTATTAGAAATTATTAAAAAAATCAGAATAACCTGACTATAATTTATAATACATTTGGTTTTTACTAGTTAGCTTATCTGGTAATGTAGAATTAATTAATCCTTCTTTAATAGCTGGATCAATATAATTTTTTCTTAATGTTTCTTTTGATTTAATATTTAATTTCAACATTGTTTCATTTGCTGACATCGGTATATCATAATCAAGTATATTTAATAAATATACTATAAATTTATTATTTGGTTTAGATAAATTAGATTTACTAAGTTCTAGTAATTCTTCATATATCATTTTAAGCATAAATTCAACAAATATAATTGAATTGCCGTTTTTATTACAAATACTTATTGAACCATAATACTCAGTTTGATATTTTTTAATTCTTGATTCGATTGGCATATATTCAAATAGTTCTTTGAAATTTGATAATATAACATTTTGCCATAATCTTGCTGATCTACCATTACCATCTGAAAATGGATGTATAAATACAAACTCATAATGAAATATAGAAGATAAAATTAAAGGATGTATTTCATCTTACATAAAAAATAATAATTTTATAAACTTTTTTTGTTAATAAGTATGTCATAGTTAATGAATAATATATATCAGTAAAGTTAAAAATGATAAATCACAAGAATCCACTACTTCATATTCATAATTATCATTAACTACTGTTACTTCCATTTGTTTTTGGCAAATTGACATTTTGCGCATTTTGTTGTATATTATTAGTAACGGAACTGCTGTGTATAGGTAATTGGAACCTATCCATAGTTGTTCCTTTTTTTATGCCTTCGTCTAAATCACTTTCAGCATTTCTAATTAAAGAAATAACTGATAGAACTTATATTAAAGTAAAGGCTTTTTTATATTTATACACTCATTAATTCAATATAAATATTCAAATTTAAAAATAACTATATTAATTAGTTAAATAACAAAAAATCACACTATTGTGCGATTATATTATTTACTTCTTTTGTTGATAAACCTGTAATATCAGATATGAGTTCACTATCTATATTATTATTATACATAGATATAACTATTTCTTTTTGTTTTTTTAAAGCGCCTTGCTTAATCCCTTGTTCATGACCTTGTTCATGACCTTCTTCATACATTTTATTCTTACTTGTTGCTATATCACATTCATATATCATTCTTCTTGTTATATAATCACTTACAACTGGATCAGCG
>CAYJPP010000071.1:0-2460 GCA_964372175.1 uncultured Muribaculaceae bacterium | reverse complement strand
CTTATTATGATGAGGATTTATTTGTAGGAATAATGTTTACAATTGAATCTAAAAAGTCTTTATTTGTATTTTATATAGCAGTTAATGATGAAATACAGTCAAAAGGATATGGAACTAAGTTATTACAAGATTTATTTTTAAAGTATCCTGCTAAACCTATTTCTTTATTTATTGAAACTGTGGATGATAAAAATGCGAGTAATTATGAACAAAGAGTTAAAAGATTATCTTTTTATGAAAGAAATGGCTTTATACATACAGGAATTAAAGCTGGAGGTAAAACGCCTTTTATAGATATTTTATCTACTGATAAAAACTTTAGTGTAAAAGATGCAAAAAAACTATTAAGAATAATGCCAATGAAAATATTCACAGAATAATATAAGTCATCACTATTAAAGTGATGATTTTTCTTTTACTAATATTACAAGTCTTATTTTCAGGAATATTTTATGTGTAATAAGTTCTTTTAGTTTTAATGTTTTTCATCATCTTTTGATTTCAAGAAAATTCTATGATAAAAAGTAAAATTATATATTGTAAATATTTATATTTTATGATATAGTTAGTGTATAAAATAGAAGGAGGAAATATGAAAAATATTTTAAAAAATAGTCTAGTAGCGCCTATATTAATTGTTGCATTTTTATTTGTAGGTTTGACTAATGTAAATGCAGCAGCAAGTGTTTCTTTTAGAGAAGATATAGATAATAGTGAGGGAACTATTATAACAGAATTTGATATTGGAAATGTTTCATTCCAATCTGCAACAAGTAGTTCTAGAAACCCCCGAAAAGCTTTTAGAATAAAAAATAATACAATAAGCGAGATTCAACTTTCTACAATACAATTTACTAATCCATCATCGCCGTTTGAAATCGTAGGAATACCAGCTTCTAAACTAGATGGAAATGATTCTATGCAAATTACAATCCAAGTTAAAAAAGGAACAAATGTTACCACGCCAAATGTTATTACAGAAACATTAGAATTTTATGTAAATAGTACTGAACTTATAACTGTTGATGTTAAAGCTGTAATTGAACCAGCAGTAATACCATCAAAACCAACTGTAGCTAGGACTTATACATATAATGGACGAGAACAAACATTTGATTTTCCAGGATATATCCCTTCTTTTATGGATATAGAAGGAGATTTATTTGGAACAAATGCAGGTAACTATAGTGTTACTATTAAGTTTGATGAAAACGAAGGGAAAAATTATGCATGGGGAGATGGAACAAACTCTCCGGCTGTAATTAATTTTTCTATTGAAAAAGCAGAACCAGACGCACCAACATATGACGAAAAAGCAGGAACAGGTGCGAAATTATCAACTGTAGCTTTACCAGCTGGTTGGACATGGGATAATGAAAACACTACTATTGAAGCAGGAGACAAAACTTATCCAGCATCATATGTAGATGCCGATGGTGGGAATACAGGTAATTATAAAGATATGTCAGCTGTTGGTTTAAATGTAAATGGAAATACTCAATATACAGTTACAATTCCAACTAATACAAATTTCACTTCAACTAGATCTACAGATTTTAAATTATTTGTAGGTGAAAGTGAAACTGTATCTTTAGCAACAAAAGTTGGTTACTTATTTACATCTATTAAACTAAATGACGTAGAATTGCTTACAAATAAAGTAGATTCATATAATCTTGAAATTCAAAATATTGATAAAAATATGGACATTGAAATTGTAACAGAGAGAATCGTTATTACACCAGAAAATATAGATGATTTGATGAAATTCATAATTGGATCTAAAGACATAATTAAGTTTACATTCGGTTATGATTATGATGTATTTAATGTTAATGCACTTAGAATCAATGGAAAAACTATATCTATGGCAGATGTTGATAAATATTTTAGATTTACAGAAGGCAGTGTTGTTATAGAAATAACAAATGAATATTTAAATACTTTAGACCCAGGAACATATGATCTTGAATTAGATTTAGAAACAGGGGAATTAATGAAAGCTTCATTTGTAGTTGAACAATTAAATGCTACTAACCCTAGTACAGGGGATGATATTATAATGTATTCTATTATGGTTTTATTAGCTGTTGTAGGAATTACCAAAATTACATTAGTTAAAAATCCTAAAAAACTTAAATAGATAGTTTTATAAAATAAAAGGTTTGATTTCCTTTTATTTTTTTATTTTTAATAACTTCTATAGCTGTGTACTTTTTAAGATAAAGTTATAGTTAAATTATTAAATAAAACTAAGTTATCGGTATATTATGAGATCAAAATTAAAAAAAATATTAAGTTTGAAAGTATCTATTAGTTATTTTTTATGTGTTATAATATATTTAGAAAGAAGGGCTAGTATGAATTTTATTGGTAGTAAAAAAATGGAAACAGAAAGACTTATATTAAGAACAACAGAAGAAACTGATTTAAAAGTTTTATGGGAAATTTTATCTATTC
>CAYJPP010000070.1:0-2718 GCA_964372175.1 uncultured Muribaculaceae bacterium | reverse complement strand
TTATTATTCTCACCCCCTTATTAGTTATATAGGCCAAAAATAAATCATTTCCTTTTTACTTAAAATAAAAAATTGAATTTAATCAATTTCAACACTTAATTCTTCAATAATGTTTTCATATAAATCATATATAATAAATTTATAATTTTCGTATATAACATAACTATAATCACTACAACCTCTTGGTAGTGAGATAGAACCTACACATATATAATAATTTTGATCTATTATTTTAATACTAGGCATGTGTTTATGTCCATAAATTAAAACACTGTTATTTATATTAGGTTTTTTGTTGCTATTATATACATGACCATGAGTTAAATAAATATTTAAACTATTATCTTTAATCAAATATAAATCATCATCAATCATCAAATCATTATCTAAATCACAGTTACCTGCTATCCAAATGATTTTAGATTCATATTTTGATATAAAATCCTCTACATCGTTCAATCTACCATCATAGCCGTATAAATCACCTAAAATAACTAATTTATCAACATCATTTATTTTATCTTCAATATATTTCAAATTATTACTTATTCCATGAACATCAGCTATAAACAATAATTTCATTACTCGACAATATTATTATTTTCAAATTCAACATTTAAAAATTTTCTACTAGCTAAATAATCACACATATGAACAAATCTTTGATATTTATTACTAGGTTTAGGCAAAACTTCATTACCGTTAAAATCAGTATTCCATTGCCCCATATGAGACTCAATACTATTAGTTAATATAAACAGTTGATTATCTGTTAAAGTCTTATTGTTTTCTTTTATAAATTCACAAACTAATAAAGGATGATCAATTCTTGTATATTTTTCTTTTATTTTTCCAGATTTTAAACCATCGTGTAATAACATAGCGCCGATTAATAAATCTTTTTCTTCACTATTATACACATGACCAATACTATCATTATTTAATAATTCATAGCCTATCTTAGCAACTACCTTAGTATGTCTTACTAACCCACCATCTCCAAGCGTATAAGCAGGGTGGTATTTCCCAGTTGAAGAAGCAGGTATTTCATAAAAATAATCTGGTAAATTATTTAATAAATGTTCAACATTTTCTTTAATATTACCATCTTTTATATAACTTAATTCTTTTTTAAAAACTTCCATATTTACTCCTTAATTTAAATCTTCTTTATCAAACGGATAAGGACATAATTCACTAACTTTATATTTTATAACATCACCATCAATGTTATAAGCATAAACATAACTATCTTTATTCATAACCTCAGACATAACTTGTCTACATATAAAACAAGGCATACTAATTTTTTTAGAATCACCACACATTACATGTAATGCTTTAATATCCTCTTTTTTATATCCATTACTAAAAACACTAACCAAAGCACTTCTCTCCGCACATATACACGCACCATAAGAAGCATTTTCAACATTTACCCCACTAAATAATTTCCCATCATTTAATTCAACAATCGCACTAACTCTAAACTTAGAATAAGGACTATAACTATTGTTTAATAATTCAGTTAATTTTTCTCTCATTTTAATCACCACCTTAATTATACATTAAAAAAAATCTTTAATAAAGACTTTCTTAAACATTATTTACATATTTATCAAAGTTTAAATAAATACCTATTAAAATAAATATGTTTACAAAATTTAAAGTAAAAACATTTATTAAAATTAATATCAAATGCCATTTAACAAAATAATCCCTTAAAATAATATTTTGCATTTTAATAATTAATATCAAAGGAATAATCGTTCCTACAACAGTTAGCAATAAATTAATAAATGACCCAATACCAACTATTATAGTTAGTAAAGAAATAAAACAAAGAAGAAAATATTGTAAAGTTAAAGATTTATTTTTTACAATTACATCCTTTTTAAAAAACAAACTAATAATATAATTAACAATTAAAATACCTAATATAATTAATATCTTATTAAAAAAATAAATATTAGCCTCACCTACATCATTAAATAAAATAAATAAAGTATCAATCTCTATATAAATAATAGAAATCATAAAACCAATTAATAAAATATTATAAAAAAGATTATAAATAATTTTAATCTTATTTAAATAAATATTCCTTATATAAATAATAGATATAAAACTAATTATTATAAGTAAATCAACACCATTAAAACTATTAACATAACCAAGTAATAATTTAATTATAATTAATAAAATCACCATTAAATAACAAGTGATTTTTGCAATAACACTTAAACTCTTCATAACAACACCTATTATAATTATAACAAAAAAAAGATATTAAATTAATATCTTAACAAGGTTTATTACCATCACAAACTAACTTAACACCTGTTCCCCATGATCCTATCGCAGTAGTTCGACCATCAAATATAACCGTAGGGGTAGTGAAATTAGAACTTAAAAATTGTGTCCCAATGCTAGTAACATTAGCGGGAATAAACATTTTGCTTAAATTATTACCAAGAAAAGCATAGTTACCAATTGCTTTTAATCCAGTTCCCAAAGTAACATTATCTAAATTATTATCCATAAATGCCTCTACTCCTATACTAGTAACATTATTAGAGATAAATAAATTAGTTAAGTCACATTTTTTAAATGCAGCAACACCAATTGATAATTGTCCATTACCAAACTCAATATTATATATCGGATTTTCTGCAAAAGCACTTTCGCCTATACTTGTAACACTATCTGGAATTACAA
>CAYJPP010000069.1:0-2998 GCA_964372175.1 uncultured Muribaculaceae bacterium | reverse complement strand
ACATGAATATCAACAGCAGGTTGATTATCAGCAGCAGTAGAGAAAGTTTGTGATTTAGTAGTTGGAATGGTTGTATTTCTTGGAATCAATACAGTTGATACTCCACCTAATGTTTCAATACCAAGTGATAGAGGTGTAACATCTAATAATACTACATCATTAACATCACCTGTTAATACACCACCTTGAATAGCAGCTCCCATAGCAACTACTTCATCAGGATTAACTTCTTTTGAAGGCTCTTTGCCTAATTCTTGTTTTACTACCTCTTGTACACGAGGTACTCTTGTTGAACCACCAACTAAAATAACTTTATCAATATCGTTTTTAGTTAACGAAGCATCTTTTAAAGCTTTTCTAACTGATTCTAATGTTTTATCAACTAAATCGTGAATTAATTCTTCAAATTTAGCTCTTGTTAAACTAACTTCTAAATGTAATGGTCCATCTGCTCCTTGTGATAAGAACGGCAACGAAATTTGTGTAGTTGAAACACCAGATAAATCTTTTTTAGCTTTTTCAGCTGCATCTTTAATTCTTTGCATCGCTAATTTATCTTTTGATATATCGATTCCTTGTTCTTTTTTAAAAGCATCAACTAAATAATCAATAACCTTTTTATCAAAATCATCTCCACCTAATTTATTATCACCAGCAGTTGATTTAACTTCAAATACACCATCACCTAGTTCAAGAATAGAAACATCGAATGTCCCTCCACCTAAATCATATACTAAGATAGTTTGATTTTTATCTTGTTTATCTAAACCATACGCTAGCGCAGCAGCTGTTGGTTCATTAATAATTCTCTCAACTTCTAATCCGGCAATTTTACCAGCATTTTTAGTAGCTTGTCTTTCAGCATCATTAAAATATGCCGGAACTGTAATAACAGCTTTTGTTACTTTACTTCCTAAATAAGCTTCTGCTGTTTTTTTAAGATCCCCTAAAATCATCGCTGATATTTCTTCTGGTGTATATTTTTTACCTTGTACTTCAACTTTTTCTTTTGTTCCCATTAATCTTTTAATTGAATAAATAGTATCTTTATTAGTTACCATTTGTCTTTTAGCAGCCCCACCAACTATAATTTCATCATTTTTAAATGCTACTACTGATGGTGTTGTTCTTTCGCCTTCTGGATTAGCAATAACCTTAGCTTCTCCACCTTCAAATACAGACACACAACTATTTGTTGTCCCTAAATCTATTCCTATTATTTTACTCATATTATCCTCTCCTATTCACTAACTCTAACCATAGCTGGTCGAATTACCTTTCCTTTTAAAATATATCCTTTTTGTAAAACATCTAATACCATTCCAGCTTCTACACCTTCTCTTACCTCAGTCATGATAGCCTCGTGGTATGATGGATCAAACGGTTTATTATTACCATCAATAACAACAACACCATTATCTTTTAAAATTTGATTTAAATTACAATAAATCATTTTAAATCCTGATAAAAATTTTGAAACCTCATCTTCTAAATTCGTATCATCCATATTAATTGCTCGTTCAAAATTATCTAAATTAGGTAATATTGCTTTTATTATTCCTTCATTACAATATTTTAAATACTTAGCATGTTCATCTTCTAAACGTTTTCTATAATTAATGAAATCAGCCTTTGATTTTAATAATTCATTTTCTAATTCCAAAACCTTGTTTTTTAAGTCCTTTTTCTTTTTACCTTTGTTATCATCTTCAATAGTTATAACTTCTTCCATACATCCGCAATTATCTTCTTCTGTACATTCACATGGATCGCAATTACAGTTATCTTCCACACACCCACAATTATCTTCTTTTGTGCATTCACATGACTCACTACATTTTTCCATTATATATCCTCCTCAATATTATTTTTAATATATTCTAGTAAAGTAACAACCCTATCATATTCCATTCTTTTAGGACCGATTAATGCGATTGTTCCTTCCTCTCCATTTACCTTATACTTAGTTTTAATAACTGTAACATCATCATCTAATTTATTTTCACTCCCAATATATACATTTATACCATTATCATCTTCTTCTATTTTGTCGATAATTGTTTTATCTTCAAATTTAGAAACAATATCTCTTATTTTAGAGGTATTATCAAACTCTGGTTGCATCAATATGTTATTTCTACCCTTAACATACATATTAGTTTCTGAGAAATCATTAAAAACATTGTAAAATGCATTATATAAAACCTCATGTTGATTTATAACTGATGATATAATAGGCTTTATTTCATATTCTAATACCTTAGAAACATCTTCAATAGGAACCCCTATAATCATCTTATTAATTAACTCAACAGTCTTTTTAATATCGTTTAATTCAACATTTTCTAAAACAATATTTCTGTGTTCTACATGTCCCTTATCTGTTACAACAATTGCAATTAAATTAGTTTTACTAACCGGTACAACTTCTACCTTTGTAACACAATTTTCTTTTGAAGACTTACCTAAAACAACAGCTGTTAAATTAGTCATATCTGAAATTAATTCAACACTTTTCATAATATAATCATCAATAACTAATGATTTATTATCCATTATCTTCTGTAAAGATAATACATCTTCACCTGTTAATTCCTTTGGTCTCATAATATTATCAACATAATATCTATAACCTTTTTCAGAAGGAATCCTTCCAGATGAAATATGTGTTTTTTCAATTAATCCAAATTCTTCTAATAAAACCATTTCATTTCTAACTGTTGCAGATGAACAATTTAATATTTCACATAAAGAACTACTGCTAATTGGTTTAGCTGTTTTTATATAATCCTCTACTATTAATTTAAATAACGCCGTCTGTCTTTCATTTAACATATATCACCTACTTTTAGCAGTCGAAACTTCTAACTGCTATTTCATTATACTATTATATTCTAGCACTGTCAATATATGAGTGCTAATAAAATAAAATTTCATATTTATTTCACAAAAAAAATATCAAACAATAAGTTTGATACTTTATATTTTTTGATAATAC
>CAYJPP010000068.1:0-3456 GCA_964372175.1 uncultured Muribaculaceae bacterium | reverse complement strand
CATTAATTTTAACTCTTCTTTTGATGCGTGTCCTGATGTATGAACATCTGATAATGATGTATTAGTATATACCTTAACACCTTTTAAATATAATTTATTAATAGTTCTAGATATACTAACAGCATTACCTGGAATAGGTGAGGATGAAAATACAACAGTGTCATCGGGTTGAATTTTAATATTTCGATGTGATCCATTTGCTATTCTTGATAGCGCTGCAAGTGGTTCACCTTGTGAGCCTGTACATAGTAAACAAACTTTGTCATTTGATAATCTGTTAGCTTCTTCTGGTGAGATAAATATATCTTTATTTTTTATATATCCACCTTCAATAGAAATTTCAATATTATTATTCATACTTCTTCCGAATATAGCAATTTTACGATTATTTCTTTTACACGTATCCACAATATGTTTTAATCTATAAATATTTGATGCGAATGTTGCAATAATGATTCTTCCATTATTTGTTTTGAATATATCATCAATAGCTTCATCTACTTTTGATTCTGATGTTGAAAATCCTTCATTCATAGCATTAGTTGAATCACTTAGTAATAACGAAACTCCGCGTGTACCAATTTCAGCCATTTTGTGAATATTAGCCATTGGTCCAACTGGTGTTAAGTCAAATTTGAAATCACCTGTTGTAACAACTATACCATCATCAGTAGTAATAACAAATCCGTGACTATCAGGTATAGAGTGAGTTGTTCTGAAAAATTCAACTGCTATTTGTTTAAATTTTATATGATTTTTCTCAGTGTAAGTGTATAGATTTTTAAAATCTATTGCTCTTTCTTCTAACTTTTTCTTAATAAGACCTATTGCTTGATTAGGGGCATAGATAGTCGGTATATTAACTTGTTGTAATAAAAACGGAATACCACCTATATGATCTTCATGACCATGTGTTATAAATAAAGCTTTAATTTTCTTTTCGTTTTGTTTTAAATAAGTAAAATCTGGTATTACATAATCAACGCCCATCAAATCTTGTGGGAAAGTCACACCAGCGTCAATAATAATTAATTCATTTCCTTTTTCCACACAGTACATATTTTTTCCAACTTCACCTAGACCACCTAATGCGAAAATTTTAGTATTCATTAGTATCCTCCTTTCTTTTTAATTTTTGACCATTTAATTATACAGTTTTTTTTGCTGTTTGTCAAAACATTTTTTAATGCTTGACTTATTTTGTTATTCCTTATACAATAAGTATAGAGTGTGAAACTCTTAGAAATAAATGGAGGCACAATATGGATTCATTCATATACCCCGTTTTATTTGTCTTAGCCGGACTTTTTGTTGGAATCATTACAATGATTATACTAAATTATATAAAAGTTACAAACAGTAGTAAAAAAGCAGAACAAATGCTTGAAAAAGCTAAAAAAGAAGCAGAAAAATTAAAAAGAGATCAAATATTAGATGCGAAAGAAGAAATACATTCTTTAAAAATAGAAGCTGAAAAAGTAGCAAAAGAAAGAAAACAAGAAATTAAAGAATCAGAAGAACGTTTAATATTAAGAGAAACTAACATTGATAAAAGGGATGTAACTTTACAAAATAGAGAACAAATGTTAGAAGAACGTGAAAATAATTTAGTTAATAAACAAAAAGATTTAGTGAATGAACAAGATAAAGTGGAGGATATTAAAAAACAACAAATAGAATTATTAGAGAAAATATCAGGATATTCTAAAAATGAAGCAAAAAAATTAGTACTTAAAAAAGTAGAAGAAATGATGAATTTAGAAATATCGTCATATATTAAAGAAAGAGAAACAGAAGCAAAATTAGAAGTTGATAAAAAAGCAAAATCTTTATTAGTATCATCAATGCAAAAATATGCGGCAGATGTAGCAAGTGATCAAACTGTTACAGTTGTTAATTTAGCTAATGATGATATGAAAGGTAGAATTATAGGAAGAGAAGGAAGAAATATTAGAGCAATTGAAGCTGTTACAGGTGTTGATTTAATTATTGATGATACACCAGAAGCGATTGTTTTATCTTCGTTTGATCCGTATAGAAGAGAAATAGCCAAGCTTACTATTGAGACTTTATTAAAAGACGGGCGTATTCATCCAGGAAGAATTGAAGAAGTATACGATAAAATATCAAAAGAAGTACATTCTAAAATTTTAGAACAAGGTGAGGCTGCTTTATTTGAATTAAGTATCACGAAAGTTGATTCTGAATTACAAGAATTATTAGGAAAATTACATTTTAGAACTTCTTATGGCCAAAATGCGTTAACTCATTCGTTGGAAGTTGCTCATTTAGCTGGTATTATGGCAGCTGAATTAGGAGAAAATGTCGCTCTTGCTAAGAGAGCTGGTTTATTTCATGATATAGGTAAGGCTATTGATCATGAAGTTGAAGGTAGTCATGTTGAACTAGGTTCAAATTTAGCTAAAAAACATGGTGAGAATGAAGTTGTAATTAACGCAATAGAATCCCACCACGGCGATAAAGAAGCTAATTCCGTTATATCAGTTTTAGTAGCAATAGCAGATGCACTATCCGCATCACGCCCAGGAGCTAGAAACGACTCGTTAGAAAATTATATACAAAGATTACATGACTTAGAAGAAATAGGAAATGAAATTGAAGGTGTTGAAAAATCATATGCTATGCAGGCTGGTAGAGAATTAAGAGTAATTGTTAAACCAGAAGAAGTGGATGATAAAACATCACATAAAATAGCAAGAGATATTAAAAATAATATTGAAGAAAAATTACAATACCCAGGAACAATAAAAGTTATTGTTATAAGAGAAACAAGAGCCCAAGAGGAAGCAAAATGATTATAGATATAACTTTAAGTAAGATTGATGAAACATATAGTTTTAAAAATTTAGAAAATACAGGAATATTAAAACTTGATGACGTTTTAATAACAGGTAGTATTACTACTGATTTAGAGTTAAGTTTAATTGTTAAAGGGACAATGGTTTTACCTTGTTCAGTTAGTTTAAAACCAGTTAATTATTCATTTTCTATTGAAATTGAAGAACAACTTGAAGAAAATTTAAAAAATAATCAAAATACTATTGATATTTTACCGATAATATGGGAAAATATATTGACGGAAATCCCACTTCGTATAGTTAGTGACGATTTATCAGATGTAAAAACATCAGGTCAAGGGTGGAAATTAGTAGAAGAACATGAAACTAAATTAAATCCTGAATTAGAGAAATTAAAAAATTTATTGTAGAAAGAGGTGTTATAAATGGCAGTACCATTTAGAAAAGTAAGTAAAACACGTGGTAGAAAAAGAAGAACACACTATAAAATAAGTGAAAATGCAACAATTAAATGTCCTAAATGTGGAGAAGAAACAAGACCACATAGAGTATGCGCGAATTGCGGTTCTTATAAAGGTAAAGAAGTGACTAAATAGTTGCTTTTTTTTTTATATTTTGTTAAAATTATACTAGGTGA
>CAYJPP010000067.1:0-3488 GCA_964372175.1 uncultured Muribaculaceae bacterium | reverse complement strand
CTGATTTAAATAGGGAGGACTATTTTTATATTCCTGGTAAAATACTACATATAGATGGTGATGTCACATATTTAAATAGATGTTTAGATTATTATAAGCAAGCTAATATTTGGGCTAAGGGAATTACTGAAAAAGAAGAAAATATCTCGTTATATATTAAGGATTGGTTGGAAGAATATAATCCAAATATAATAGTAATTACAGGTCATGATGCTTATTATAAAAAAAAGGGTAATTTAGATGATGTTAGTGCATATAAAAATAGTAATAACTTTATAAAAGCGGTTAAAGAAGCTAGAAAATGGGAAAAATCGCATGATAAATTAATTATTATTGCTGGAGCATGCCAATCAGATTATGAAGAATTAATTAAAGCGGGTGCTAATTTTGCTAGTAGTCCTAAACGTATTAATATTCACGCCCTAGATCCGGCTATTATTGCTACTAAGATGAGTTTATCTGATTCAAGTAATGAAATAGAGTTAAAAGCAATTATTGAAATGACTAAATATGGTAAGAATGGTGTGGGAGGCGTTAAAACAAAAGGAACCATGTATGTTGGGTATCCTAGATAGGAGATAAAATGATTGGACAAATTAGAGGTAAATTAGATGAACACATAGGTAAAGAAGTATTTATTCAATATAATTTAGGTAGAAATAAATTTGAAAAATATAAGGTCATAATTAAAGAATTATATGATAATGTGTTTATAGTTGAGGTTAAAAATAATAAAAAATCATTTTCATATACAGATGTATTAACAAAGACAATTAAAATTAATTATTAATTGCTTTTTTTTTACAAACAAAGTATAATTATAATAGGTGATAGAATGTTAGGGAAAATAATAGGGGTAGAAGAAAATATTGTTTTAGTAAAATTAGAGATTAATTTAGAAGAGTTTAAAAACTTAATCAATGTTCATGTAATAATGGATGATGAAGTAAGAAAAGTAATTGGAGAAATATCAAATATTAAAGATGGTATAGCTTACATTAATTTATTAGGTGAAATAATTAATGATAAGTTTGTTTTTGGTGTTATTATAAAACCGTCATTTTCATCAGTTGTTAAATTAATATCAAAAGAAAAAATACCAATGATTATTAGTGTTGAGGATTACAAAGAATATAAAGATTTATATTTAGGGATGTCTCCTTTATATGAAGGTATTAGAATTCATGTTAATATTAATCAATTTTTTAGTAATCATTTTGCTATTTTAGGTTCAACTGGTTCTGGTAAATCTTGTGGTGTGGCTAGAATTATCCAAAATATATTTGCTAAACAACAATATATACCATATAAAGCTAGTTTATTTATGTTTGATGCGTACGGAGAATATCATACAGCATTTAGTACACTTTATGAATCAAATCCAGGCATTAATTTTAAAACTTATACTACTAATTTACATTTTAGTGAGACCGAGGTTTTAAAAATTCCGACCTGGTTATTAGGAATAGATGATATAGCATTACTACTTAACGCTGATAAACCAATGCAATTATCTATAATTGAGCAAGCCTTAAAACTAGTTAATGTTTTTGCTCGTAATGATGAGAATGTTGTTAAATATAAAAATGATATTATTGCAAGAGCGTTAGTTGATATTTTAGCGTCTGGTAAGCCATCTTCTCAAATAAGAGATCAAATTTATTCAGTATTATCGTTTTACAACACTAAGGATTTAAGTTTAGAAACACCGATATTCCAACCAGGATATACAAGACCTTTAAAGCAATGTTTATTGATTGATGCGACTGGTAAAATTAGGGATATGGAATTACTTAATAATTTCTTTGAAAAATTCTTTCAAGATGATATAGAACTTAAATTACCTAATGGAGATTTTAAATATGGGTTACAAGATTTAGAAAATGCTTTATCATTTGCTTTAATAAGTGAAGGTATTTTAAATAATGAACGTGTTTATGAAGAATGCAATAATTTAAAAGTTAGATTACATTCAATTATTAATAGTGAATCTAGAACTTATTTTGAATATGATAAATATATTGATATAGATAACTATATTAAGGAATTATTAACTTCTTCTAATGGTAAGAAAGCGCAAATTATTAATTTTAATATAAATTACATTGATGATAGATTAGCTAAAATTATAACAAAAATCTATTCTAAAATGTTATTTGATTTTTCTAAAAAATCAGATACAAGAGGAACAATGCCTATTCATATAATTTTAGAAGAGGCTCATCGATATGTTCAAAACGATAATGATGCAGCAATATTAGGTTATAATATATTCGACCGAATTACAAAAGAAGGACGTAAATATGGCGTGATGTTAGGACTTATTTCTCAAAGACCATCAGAATTATCAGAAACTTCAATCTCACAGTGTAGTAATTTCTTAATATTTAAAATGCTACACCCCTTAGATGTTGAATATATTAGAAAAATGATACCTAATATTACAGATGATATAGTAAAAAGATTAAGAATTTTACAACCTGGTAATTGTATTGCATTTGGAAGTGGATTTAGAGTACCGGTTATGGTTAAAATAGATATGCCAAATCCCGCACCATCTTCTTCAAGTTGTAATATATCAGCAACATGGTTTTTAGAAAGAAAACAACAGTGATTAGATTATTAATAGTTTTATTATTGACTGGATGTATGCAAAAAGCAACATTTATTCAAGAAATGGAAGAATTAACTAATTATCAAGTTGATATTAAAATAACTTATCCTGAACATAATGATGACATAGTTGTTAAAATAGATGATACTAGAAGAGAAATAACTATTAATGATGAAGTATCATATATAAAAGAAGTTGATGATAAAATAATTTCTGTTTTTACTGGTGATGGGGGATTTTATAATGAATTAGAAGTATCTAAAATTCCTTATGATATAGATTTTATTGATTTATTAACTGGTGGTTATTATGAAGATAATTATATATATGAAATAGATGATGAACAGTTTTTAAATCTAATAAATGATGATATAGAATTAGTTTCTAATGTTATATTATTAAATGTTATAGTTGAAGACAATAAGATTATTAAAATGACAGCAGAAGCCGATATTTTAAATGGACAAATTAAGTATGAAGTTATATTTAGTGAATTTGATGGTTCAATCAGAGTTGATAATATAACTGATAATTCAGGTGCGGTTAATGATGCTTCTATTAAAGCTGCTAGATCTTATATAACAATGGTTTTATCTTCTGTTAAAACAGGCTGTTCAACTTTGGAACTACAAAATATGTTAGATTCTGGTGTTCAAGTGTGTCCTACTAATGGAATATTAGACTTAAATATTTTGTCTGATGTTATTAGAATAAATGATATTACAGTTATTGAAGATTTAATATATAACGGTAATGTTGTAAGTGGGAAAATAAAATATGATGATTATATTGCCGTTATTAAAGATAATCAAATAGATGGCAATTTAATTTTAGATAGAAATTAGGAGTTAATTATGAAAAAAGCGTTTACTTT
>CAYJPP010000066.1:0-3721 GCA_964372175.1 uncultured Muribaculaceae bacterium | reverse complement strand
TACATCCATATAGAGTTAAATTAGCTAACATCGCTAGTTCTAAATATACAAGTGAACAATTACTTAAAAATATATATGATTTAGCCAATTTAGATATTAATATTAAAACAGGGAAAATAGATAAAGTAGTGAGCTTAGAGATGTTTATATTAGGAATATAAGCATTTTTTATCACTTTCTATAACTTCCGATAATATATATTATGTTAACTAATGAATTTGTTGTAATTACAACCATCACCATTAACACTATAATTACTACATCCTATATATAAGTTATCATCTATTACTTTTTTAAACATTAAATACCCGTTACAGCTAGGACAACTTTCTAAGTTAACTTTATATTTCAATTCAGTAGTTTTGAATCCACAAACTTCTTTATCAGCTACACATTCATATATATACTGATCTAAGTCTTTAAAATATTTTTTAATCAAATTTTGACCACATTTAGGGCATTTAGTAGCATTTATCTCTTTTTCATATTCTTTTATTACATCATCTTTAAACTCTACATTTAAGTTATTTTTAAGTTCTAAAACAAATGGTGATGGTTTATTTTTTGGAACTATTATTGCTACTTTATTTTTAGTTCTAGTTAAAGCAACATAAAATAATCTGCGTTCCTCAGCATATGCTAAGTTTTCTTTCTCACCAAAAAATTCAAATATAGGATCATTTTTAATTTTTGATGGAAAGCCGTAAGTATGATCAATGGCATTTATAATAACGACATTATCATACTCTAAACCTTTTGATTTATGAACTGTACAAAAGTCTAATTCGATATCTAAATCAATTGGTATTACTTTTTCATTTTTTAAACTAAACAAACCACTTTCTAACAAAAATGTTAAATCACTATTATATCGCCCTATTAATAATATCTTGTTATTACTATATTCATTAATTAAATTATTAACCGCTAATAATACTGCTTTCGCCCTACTCGCTTGCTTTTGTTCGTATGAATATATGACGACAGGTTTTTTTACATGCTTTGTTGATTTTAAGTTTTTATTAATTAAATCTGTATCTTTCTTAACAAATTCTCCTGCTACATCAATTAGTTCTTGCGAACTTCTATATGTATTAGTTATTTTTAATATTTCTGCATATCCTAATGTTTCTTGAAACTTAGTAAATAACGATACATCAGAACCAGCAAATCCAAATATTGATTGCCAATCATCCCCTACTGCTGTAATTTTAGAAGAAAACTTTTTGATAATATTATTAATTAGTGCGAATCTTTGCTTTGAAATATCTTGGTACTCATCAATTATTAGATATTTATAATTTTTTGATAAAATAAAATTATTTTGATTAACAACTTTACTTGCTTTTATTATCATATCTTCGAAGTCAATCATGTTATTGTTTTTTAATTCTTGTTCATAATAATTATATATTGGAATAATAGTTTCAATAAACATTTTTGTTCTTTTATTTTCACATGTGCTTAAATATTCATTTAGAAAGTCAGTGCTTGTTTGTTCAAGTTTTAGGCGACTAATAAACTCTGATACTTTAATTAAATAGTGATAAAAATAACTATTATTGTTACTTTTGACTAATATGTCAAATATTTCAACAGATGATTTAGGTTTTAAAACAAAACCTAGTTGCGTTAATTCTTCCTTTAAATGATCTAACAAAGGTCTTTTATCATTATAATTTGAGAACGTTTTAATTAAAGTGGTTCCATTCCTTAAATGTAGTTGTTCTTTAAAATTAATACCTTTAATATATTTGCCCAAATTTTCTTTATTATAAAGTGTGCTGGTACCATTTTGATTTATACCAAAATGTTCCAAATAAACACTGTTCTCACCTTGTTTTATAGTAAAGTCAGGGTGATATAAGGTATTTGATTTAAAACCGTAAATATAGCGTTTTTCGTATTCATATTCAATGTTATTTAAAAATAAATAATTAGCAATTTTCAATTCTTCATTTGATCTTACATATTCATCATTAACGCTACGTTTATAAGTACTACGTTTTTCAATAACTCTTTGATTATAAGTTTCATAATTATTTTTTAAACTACTCTTTAATTCCTCATTAGCATATTTAAAATAGTCATCCAACGTGTTAAAATTATCCATCTCACTGCCTATGTGATAATATAAACTTAAAAAATCAGCCATTTTTTTCAGATTCTTTTTATCACCATATAAATGTTTAAAATAATCATTAAATATTTTGTGCCTTTTTGCATCATTAATAACACTAACTTTTGACATACTATTTTCATTAATAATATCTAAACCTAATCCATGAAATGTTTTAACATTAACATTTAACTTTAATATACTATTTAACTTATGTTTTAGTTCTGCAACATTTTTATTAGCAAATGAAATAGCTAAAATTTCTTCTTCTTTCACACCTGTTTTTTCGATTAAATACTTTATTTTGGCAATCATTGTTGTTGTTTTACCTGTTCCCGCACCAGCTACTATTAAATTATAGTCTTCTTCCGTTAAAATGGCAATTCTTTGATTTTCATCTAATTTAACATTAGGATCAATGTCGTCATATACATGATCAAAATAATCATCTAATTCAATTAATTGTTTTTTAATATATTTTTGATTACTTCTTTTAATTTTTTCTAATTCTTTTTCAGATAATTTTTTATCTTTTAAACTAATATATTTTCTTTTTTCTAAAATCATAATCTCTCCTATAATAATTATAACAAAATTAAATATAATAGTATATAATTTTTGAGATTGTTAATACTACTAATGGGTGATTAAAATGAAAAGAAACAAAAACATGAATAAAAATTGTAAAAAAACTAGTAATTCTAATGAATCTAGAACTACTAATCAAAACAATAATGAATGTAAAAACACATCAGTTGATAGAACTGAATAGTTACCCTAAAAAAGGCTAGTTAATCTAGTCTTTTATAATATTACTTTTTGAAATGTTTTATCTTCTTCAACTGATATTAAACCATTGAACCTTTTTTTTATTTCTTCTACTTCCATTAAGCATCCTTGAAACTTAGATTTATAAGTTATACAGTTATTAAGAGAACCTATAATTTTAGCATCTTCAAAATTGCAATTAGATAAATTATTAGCTGGGACTTTATCAGTATAAATAATAGCATTAGTACTTCCTTTAAAACTGCTCCCCTGTATATCACACATACTAAAATTATCTGTGAATATTACATCTTCAAAATCACAATTTGTTAAGTTTTTATATAGTATTTTTTGTGGATTGATAACAGTATTAATACTACCTTTAAATTTAGATTTATTAACATGACAATACTCAAATGAACCCTTAAATATAACCCCGGCAAAATTACTATTTGTTAGTTTTTTTAAGTATACAGTTTGTGGGTCTATCTTCACGCCTACATACTTACTAAAATCTCTGTTTGATACATCTTTTAAAGCCCAATCAAAACCTGTAAAATCTATTTTACTAGCTAAATCATCTGGTAATATTAATAGAGAAGGATCAGCTACATCAAATAAAATTGTCCTAAATTCCTCTAAACTAAATTCTAATTTTAAAGGTTTTTCTTCTTCGTAACTTTGTAATCTAAGTAATAACTGCTTTTGTATTTCTAATATTTCTTTTTCTTCCATGATATCACCTTATAAATATATTTTCTTTCGCTAGATATTATATCAAAAAAAACTGTTATTTAACAGTTTTTATTAGTTCTTTTCGCTCATTTAAAACTT
>CAYJPP010000065.1:0-3750 GCA_964372175.1 uncultured Muribaculaceae bacterium | reverse complement strand
TCATTTACATAATAAAATGCTGGATGTGTTATAAATTCACCTTTTACTGTTTCAGGTGAACTTGTTAATGATATGTCTTTTCCAGTAACTTCTGTTATTGGTTGAAATTCTACATTTACAGTTATTGGTGTTGAAGAATGAAAGACCTCATATTTATATCTCGGGATATATACATACATTTGAGCAATCTCTGATTCCAAAATAGTATCACCATCATTTTTACTTACATTATCTTTTAATAATACTGCATTCGCCCAATTACTTTCACAATAATTATGCCATTCACCATTAGTATTGGTTGTACTTACTTTGGTAATAGTACCATCATTTGCAATCTTAATTGGCGTCATTGCATCTGCAATTTCTACTGGCAAGTCATACATTTGATTACTTGCATTACACGCATAATCATTATCAGGAGTCACTGTACCAGTATTTAATTTACATTCACTAACATCAACATCATATGTTGGTGTTATAACATCATCATTTAATCCTTTTCTATAACATGCCCCGTCTATATATACTGCAAAGTCTATTTTACCTGTTTTCGTTATTGTTATATCTCCTATTTCTGGTCTTTTTCCTGTTGTATCTATCATATCATATATATCTATATCACCAGTAAATTCGTTTATAAATTCACCTGTTAACTGACTTGTTGTATATAAATTTTCTGCTCCACCTAATAATAAATAAGCTTGCGATAAATTAGCCGATCTTTCTGCCTCATCTATCACATCTAATATTATTGGAGTCGCAATTAAAGCAACTATTGCCAAAATAATAATTACTGCCAATAATTCAATTAATGTAAATCCAGAATCAAGTTTAAGTGTTTTTTTATTTTTAGTCATATATTCCCCCCTACTTTCTACTACACTAATAATAACATGTTTTTTGATTTTTTTCAACGCCTACAATATACTTTTTTATTTTGTTTTGTAAGTATCACACTTATTAAGTTTTGTACTGCAAACGAAACAATATATCGGGCCTAAAAATAAAGATACTATAATTTAATTATTAATATTTATAAAAAAACAGACAATTTGTCTGTTATTTACTTACTGTGACACTATTAATAGAGTTAGCTACTTTTAATAATTGTTCTGAGTCTAAGTCATCTGACACTACATAAAATTCTATTCCATTATTGACCCAACTTACTGATGTTTCTGAAACTGTCCCAAGGGTCCCGGTTATAAATTCAATATTCCCACTAGTTGGCATTGTTACATGTTCATCAATCAATCCTATTGTCTCCTGAATAATAGTAAACGAACTATCTCCACCAAATGTTAATATAACTCGTTCTCCATCATTTAGTGATACTTTTTCTTGATTTATTAAATTAGTATTATCAGGTAAAAACATCGGGTAAATAACGGAATCTATTTTTGATGTCACTTCTGTTTCTACTTCTTTCATATTATTATTTAAAGCAAAATAACTAGTATCATATGTTGCATTATAATCAATTGTATTGAAGGTCATCTTCATTTGAATATTATCATTATCATCTAATATTTCTATATGTTTTAAATTAGAATCTTTATCAAAGTATATTTTTTGGTTAACTAAATTTGAATTACTTGAATAATCTACTTTGGTTTTAACTATGTACTCATTTTCAGTTTCTTCTATTTCCTTCTCACCATCTTCTAAGTCCCTTAATATTGTCTGTAATAAATAAATCTGTGAACTATTATATGGCCATTCACTTTGGAATTTAAAACTTTTATTTAATGATGGCGTTAAAACAAACACCCCTTCATCATTTCTCAATATTATTTGCTCATGGTCATTTACTGTATTTTTTAAACTTACTCTAAAATGTTCATTTTCAAAATATGATGCTTCAACGTCATATGTATACTTATCTTCATTATTATATACTTCTAGTTCTCCTAAAATATGATATCCTTTCGCATTTTCTACCCTATCACTAAATTTTGTTAAAACATCATTATTATTAAAACAACCAACTAGTAAAATGCAACTTATAAAAACAAATAATCCTTTGAATATTTTTTTCAATTTCCCACTCCTTTATATTCATTTTAATTATATTTAATATATTTTTAAATATGTATAATATAAATTATTTTGTACATCATATAAAAAGAAAGGATGAGCAAAATGGAAATTTTACAAAAATCGTGTTTGGTTCTTACAATCGTTGGAGCATTAGTTTGGGGAATTATCGGATTATTCGATGTTAATATATTAACCGCACTATTTGGTGAGGACTCAATGTTTCCAAGAGTTATTTATACCTTAGTTGGACTAGCCGGAATTATTAATGTTGGCTTATTATTTAATAAAATAGAAGCATAAAAAAATACTTTATATATAAGTATTTTTTATATTATTAGTAAACTTAATGCCATAATAAACATTCCTATAATCATACCATATGTTACTAAACTTTGTTTTCCATATTCTCTTGCAGAAGGTAATAGTTCATCAATGCTAATAAAAACCATTATTCCTGCTACTGATGCAAATATTACACCAAATACTATTTCATTCATAAATGGTAGTAAAATTAAATACCCAACTATTGCGCCTATCGGTTCGACTATTCCCGATAAAAACGAATACTTAAATGCTTTTAATTTACTTCCTGTTGCATAATAAATAGGCATCGACACTGCTATTCCTTCTGGAATATTATGAATCGCAATAGCAACAGCAATAGCTATTCCTAAGGAAGGATCTTCCAAAGTTGATATAAACGTCGCTAATCCTTCTGGGAAATTATGAATTGCAATAGCTATTGAAGTAAATATCCCCATCCTTAAAAGTTTTGCTTTTTTATTACATTTGATTTTTTTTTCATCACAAATAAAACTACTAGGCATAAATTTATCTATTATAGCAATTATGACCATTCCTAAGAAAAAACCTCCTGCAGTTAGCCAGGCACCTAAATTCTCACCAACAGCTAGTGTAAGTGAGTCATTTGCTTTAACAAATATTTCAACTAATGAAACATAAATCATAACTCCGGCGGAAAAACCAAGCGCGAATGATAAAAATGATACATTTGTTTTTTTAGCAAACAAACTTATTAAACTACCTATACCTGTTGCTAATCCGGCAAACAAAGTTAAAGAAAACGCAAATAATATTTGCTCATCCATCTTCCACACTACTTTCTACATTATCTCATTTTATACTATGAAATAATATAAATTTTGTGAACAAAAAAAGTTAGTTATCTAACTTTCAAATACTTTTGTTTTGTCGCTTCCCCACCGCGGAGATGTCTCTCGCTTTTATTTTGGTCTAATAATGTTCTTGCTTCAAGATATAATTGATAATCTAACTTAGGTAACCTTTCAGTTAAATCTACGTGAACAGTTGATTTAGATATATCAAATTTTTTTGCCACCACACGCACAGTAGTATGTCTATCAACAATATATCTCCCTATATTTTTAGCTCTATCATAAATTTCTAATCTTTTCATATTCCCTCACTCATCCATACTTAATACTGATAAGAATGCTTCTTCTGGTATTTCTACACGACCTACCATTTTCATTTTCTTCTTACCTTCTTTTTGTTTTTCTAGTAATTTTCTTTTTCTTGATACATCTCCGCCATAACACTTAGCAAGTACATCTTTTCTAACCGCTTTTATATTTTCTCTTGCGATTACTTTACTCCCTAAGGTAGCTTGTATTGGAACTTCAAATTGTTGTCTAGGAATTAATTTTCTTAAATTTTCAACAATATTTT
>CAYJPP010000064.1:0-4121 GCA_964372175.1 uncultured Muribaculaceae bacterium | reverse complement strand
AATAATACGTTATCTTTAATCTATTAATCAATAGTTTTGACAAAACTTTACATTTATTCTACGTAATTAATTAATCCCCATAATATTTCAACCATAGCCCAAGTATCTTGTTTACAATATTCAATTAATTTTTGATACTTATGTTTAAATTCTGCTTCATTCATTTTAGGAAACTTAGCATATGTAACAAGCGCTTGTATTCCGTTTCCTATTTCCATATCAGCATAAGTTAAGTCTGTAAATAAAGGTAGTATTTTTTTTATAGAAAATGAACCATTCATATCTTTGTGGTAGTAATTAAACAAACTAGCTTCCTCTTTATTAAATCCAAGTTCTTCAAATAAAGAACTTTTTGTTTTAGTTAAATTCATTAAATCAAATATTCTCTCATTTAATTTAAGTAAATCTTGACGATATAAAGGAAACATATTACCTAATTCTTTTATTCTAGTTTTTTCAAAAGATTCGTTATAAACTAATATAGTCCCTTTATCTTTTAAAATTTCTAACATATATTTTAATAATTTTTCTCTATTATCTTTTGAATCACCAGCTAGATACTCATAATGGTCTAATTCTTTATCACAGTTAAACCTCTCTTTTTCTATATGAATTGAGAATTGAAACAATGATTGATAATAAGGTTTTTCTCCTTTAAACCTTGGCAATGGACATGGGAATGTTTCAAAATCTAAATGATATATAGGATATTCCAAACACTTAATTGCAGATTTTATTTTTTCTTTATTAACATAAGGAACATTAGTTTCAACAACTTCCCTTTGGATTTGGTTTTTAGGTCTATTTAAATACCTTTTATCTAAATCAATCATATTTACTATTCCGCTGTTTAACAAATCATAACGTTCTAGTTTATCTCCTATTTCATTTTTAAATCCATGATGGTTATCGATATAATTTAAAATTGAATTTTTATTAGGGACGAAATCCCAACATACTTCAAAGAATTTACACTTAGTAGATTTTTTATTTTCACAAAATGCCCCTATTTTACATTTGTTACCATTTAAATTTCTAATATTTGATTCTACTCTTTTTCTATCTATATCAACTAAATCCATATACTGTTTTGTAATAGTTGTCATATCAAAAAAAACCACTATATCATTCCCGTTTTCATCCTTATTATAAACAGGTTGACTATTTTCATATTTACCATCAAAAGTATAATCACAGTTTAAAACTGATAAATAATACTTAACATCTTTTTTTTCATTATTTTGTTTTAAATCATTTTCAATTATATATCTTTGAACAGCTAAATCGTATACATATTTTCCAGCTTTATCTAATCTATTAAATAGTTTTTCTTTTTGTAAATTATATTTTTTTAATTCCATGTAATCTTCAACATTGCCTATATCTTCTAGTAAATAATATATTCCATCATCTGCTTGTTTAAAAATAGATACTTCCTCACCATCTTGTTTAACAGACAAACCTAAAAACTTTTTACTAGTAGTTGCTTTAACCTCAATTATGTTGAAAGTATTATCAATTTCGTTATAAATATCAACATAACAAATATACCTAATCCCATTAATAACACAATCAAAACTTTCCTGATCTTGGGTATTGTAAGCAAACTTAAAACTACCATCAAAATAGTTTTTAGCGGTATTCCCAGCTAATATTTCAATTTCATTATAATAAGGTAGCATAACTTCTAATTGTTCATCTACAACCTCTAATAAATCGTTATCATCTTCATCATACATTGAAGATAACACTTCTTCTATTTTAGTTTGATATTCATCTTCTTGATATTCTTCAAACGAAACATAACTATCTAGTTTGTTTTTTTTAATATCTTCTAATGCAACATACCTTTCACATCTTAAATAATTTATAAAATTTGTTTTTGTAACTGCCATATAATCACCATATACATCTTATCATATTTATAAATAAAAAAACTACTTCAAGTAGCTAATTTTTTATTTTTAATTCGATTACTAGTGTTCCGTATTTTTTTATGTCTTCTTTACTATAGTATTTTTCCATATCTTCTGCTTTTGGTATATCATTTTCCTCGTAACCAATAGCGACTTTATCAAATTTTTTATAAATTTCTTCAAAATCTTTACACTTGTATAAATTAATAATAACTGCATCTAATTTCTCTTCTGTTGCACGACTTATAAAAGTTATGATATCTCCTATTTTTAGTAATTGCCTTTTAGGATCATTAACTCTAAGTTCCAATGTCTTAGTGCCGTTTTTTATTAGTTCATAAGGCTCTTTATGTAGTCGCATTTCATGAATAGAAAGCAAACCTCTTTTTATTAATTCCTCTTTAACTATACTATATCTAAGCAAATCCTTTACTCTCTCACTTGTTTTTAAATAGTTAAAGTACTTTTCTAAACTTTCCAAATTAATACCTTCGTGTAATTCATATTCCCAACTACACATTCAATGTCTTCTGTCACAGTGTACCAACCATTTTCTTTCCGCTTTAAATTAAACTGTTTTTTTAATTGTCAATTTATTAATTAAGCTTATTAATTCAATTTTATTCATAAATATCCCTCCTCACATAGTGAAATTATTGTTTTAAGGTTCTAAGAAAACACCGGTCCCTATATTACTATAATAGACTTTTTCAACTGTATCCCAGTATAGAATTTCATTAGTATCATTTAATTTTACCGGAACAAAATTTCTTAATAACTCATTAGTTGTTGCATCCGTTATTTTGAAGTATTTAATATTACCTTCAAATTGTCTTGTATCTACACCACCATCCCAGTTTACTATATTACCTCCTAATAAAATAGTAGTGCCTTGATCCTCAGGAATAATAGTTTTAGAATAAACAGGGATATTAATTGAGTTGATTGTAAATTCATTTCTTGAAAAATACAAATCATACCAAGTATCTTTTGGTAAACGATAACCAGAATTAGAACCTGTACTCCCTCCATATGTATTGATTGTAAAATTATAAGTTGTTGAAATAAAGAAATATAATCCTAATGTATAATTTGGAACTTTTCTCCCACTAAATAACCAAACACCTTCACCTTTTGCCTTTTCAACTGGCAGAAACTCACTTTCAAATATATAATCCCCAGTATTCATTATTCCTGTATCTACATACTGTGAGCCAGTACTGACAATATATTCTAACTTTTCAAATGGTACAACAATAAAGTCATAATCCAAGTTTAAAGATAAATCTACTTCACTAGTTATAGCGTTTTTATAATAACACTTAACTTCTATATTATTAATACTATTTGGCGCAAAAAATAAAGATTCTTGATTTGTAAATCCACAACTTATATTTTGATTATTATTTAAAAGTTCATTTATATTATCTAAATAATAATTTAGATGTGTATTATTAGTTATTTCTATGTCATAAACAATTGATGAATTTTGATTAGGTAATGTAATATGAATATTTGTTTGATTTTCAGTAAAAGTACTATTGTACGTTTCATACGCACCGTTTTCAGCACTTTTCAATATTATATCCGTAATCTCAAAAGCAATTCCTAGTTTTACACTAGCCTCACCACTTATTACCAAACTAGTATTTAATGCAGAATAACCAACACTCATAAATACAATACTAAAACAAATCACTAAGTTTATAATTATATTCTTTTTCATACTATCTTCCTTTATGCTTTTTCTAATAATATTATAACATAAAAAAATTTAGAAAGATAATTTTTCTAAATATTCTTTAACATTTATAAATTTATTATTACTAACTGTCTTAGGATATGAAATAGTCTCTTTATTTATTTCTTCTATTTTATATTCATTGTTATCAGTATCAATTACATCAACTACATCAGTAAATATCTCACCGTATTTCTCTTCTAATTTAGAAATATTTCTAGTCACTAAATAAGTATTAATATTATCAGTTGGTAGCACTACTAATGTTTCAATACAATTAACCTTACTTAAATAATCAATATTATCTAATATTAAATTAAAATTATTTGATTTTTTCATTTCAGAATATACTTGCTCTATTAATATATTTACTAATGGATTAAATTCTTTCTCACCCGGTATTATAAAGATTGCTGTTTTGTCCTTAATATTATTTAAACTAAATTGATCGCTACAAGTTAAAT
>CAYJPP010000063.1:0-4254 GCA_964372175.1 uncultured Muribaculaceae bacterium | reverse complement strand
GACCCCATCTCTGCTAATAACGTCCCAACTGACGCTAATGCTGTTGCTAAAAATACCATCTCTACAACTCCTTTCGTTTTATTCTTTTATATTTAAATACTAGGTATTTAAATAGCTTGATTTATATAATTTTTGTAATTATTATATTTTAATTTAAATATTTTATATATAACAGGCGATATCATAAAACATTGTACAATTAAAGAAAATAATAAACAGTTTACTATAAAAGTATTAGTAATAATAAACGATAATGTAATAAATAAAATAGCTATGGATACAGATATTGTTTTATATATCATTCTTCTTTTAGGGTTTATTATCGGTCTTTTTTCTGTATCTGCTGGTGAATTTTTGTATATTAATAATAAAGTGAATATGCCTATAATTGAAATTATAAAATTGTTGAGTTCAATTAATGTGCATATATATGGAACGCCTATAAATATAATTGAAGAACTAATTAAACAAATCCAACTTTTAGTAGCGTGTAAACCAAACGATGGCATTCTGATTATATTATAAATTACAGCAAATATTATAAACTCTATAAATATATTTAATAGTATACTTAAAGTAGCTATTACTATTAATTTAGTTACCGTTAAGTATAGACCTTCTAATCCGTATCTGATTTCTGCTAGTTTTTCTTCATTGTAGTTTTTGTTCTGTTTTATTATGTTTATACAAGCGGTCAATGTTTTTTCTTTCATATACATTACTCCTACACTCCTACTATAAACTATATAAAATATAAAATATAAATTTTTGTTTAAAATTTATAAATTATCATTTTAAAAGAATTCGAAATTAAAAGTTGATAAAAATATTTGGTTTTAATCTTGTTAAAAGCAATTTAAGACAAAATTAAAAAAATCAATAACTAAATTCTTATATACTATTATTGTAGCCGCCAAAATTACTAAAATTTGACGACTACGAGGAACTTAAAGCAGACTGCTTTAATGTTAGGAGGGAGCTTTTCGATGATGAGGGGTAAAGTAAAATGGTTTAATAACGAGAAAGGTTTTGGCTTTGTGGAGTACAAAGAGGATGAGGATATTTTTATTCATTATTCTTCGATTTTATCACAGGGATACAAAACATTAGTTGAAGGCCAATTTGTAGAATTTGAATTAGTTCGTACAGATAAAGGTCTTCAAGCTAAAAATGTTATTGAAATAAAAGAAACTACACCAGTGTAGATTTTTTTTTATACTGTCATATATTATATTGAGGTGTATTTAATGTACAAAATATATCAAGTTGCCCCTAATGATAACATAGATAATATAGCTGAAAAATTTGGGATAAGTAGTTCTGAGTTAATTAAAATCAATTCATTAACGAGTCCTATTGTACCAGGACAATTATTAGTTGTTCCTTCTAAACAAGAAAATTTTGAAATTTATATTATACAAGAAGGAGATACATTGTCGTCAATTGCGAGAATGTTTAATGTAAATGTTGATGATATAGTTGCTATAAACGGTTTAGAGGAGGGAGCTTATTTATATCCTGGTCAAAAAATTTTAGTGCCACGAGAAGGAATTGATGTATATGTTACTAAAAGAGGAGATACTATAAATAGTATTCTAAACAGTTTAAACATATCGGTTGAAGAATTAATGATGAAGAATGAATCGATTTTTGTTGAAGGTGAGCAATTAATTATTTATGAAAAATAGTTTGTAACTATTTTTTTTGCTTTTTTAAAGTAATTATTGTATAATTAGGTAGGAAGGTGAAGAAATGAAAAAAATATTATTAGGAATAATTTTAGTGGGGACAATTTTACTAAATACTGGTTGTACAGTGGGGTATGAGGTTGTTGATTACTCAGCTATTGAAGAAAAGTTAAATAATAAAGAGACTTTTGTTTTGGTTATCGGGAGTAATACATGTAGTGGATGTGCAGAGTATAAACCTGATATGGATGAAGTAGGAAAAAATAATGATGTAAAAATATTATATATTGATCAAAATGAAATATCTGACTCAGACCTTACTAAATTGAGTAGTAAATTTGTAATAACTGCTACTCCAACGACTATATTTATTGAAGATGGAGTAGAGACTAATACTTATGATCGTATAATTGGGGCTGTCGACAGTCAAGAGTTAGAAGATAAAATTAAACAATTAGGTTTAATGGAGTAAATATGAATATATTAGAAAAATATGGAACAGACTTAACTGCAAGAGAATATATAACTAATCCAGCTATCGAAAGAGATGAAGAAATTAAAAGAGCTATGATTGTTTTATTAACTCCCGAAAAATCTGCTTTATTAGTTGGTAAGCCAGGTATAGGTAAAACAGCTATTGTTGAAGGAATAAGTTATCTTATTCAAAAAGGCATGATTCCTGCTGCGTTACAAGGGTATCGTATAATAAGTGTTAATTCGACTACTTTATTAGGTAAAATTGAAGTTGATGGTATGGAAACAACTATTATATCAGCGTTAATTGATGAACTTAAAAACACTGAAAAAACAATTTTATTTATAGATGAGATACATACTTTAATTGGAACTGATAAAGGCGGCTCAATGGATTTAGCTAATATTTTAAAATCATCGCTTGATAGAGGTGATATTAAATTAATTGGAGCTACTACTGATATAGAATATGAAACATACATTTTAAGAGATAGGGCTTTTTTAAGAAGGTTTGAAAAAATAGAAATATTAGAACCAGATCAAGCTACAACGGTTAAAATATTATTGAAATCAGTTCCAAGAATTGAGGCTAAGACTGGAATAAAAATGAAGTATAATGAATATGTTACTGAACTTTTAATTAGTTCACTAGTTAAAGCGACTGACGAATTTAAACGTGTATATGGATTAGCAGCAAGATATCCAGATGTTTCTTTTTCATTGTTAAGTCAAGCTTTTTCATCGGCTTTATATGAAAGTAAAACAGTTGTTGGTGTGGAAGATTTTTATAATGCTATTAAAGTTAGCAGAAAAATATATCCTAAAAACATTATAAAAGAACTAGATGATTTTAGAATAATGTTTAAAGATTTATGTGAAAAAGAAGGTATTGAATTACCGGTTATAACTATCGATATGTTAGAAAAGGAACAAACTATAATATGATAAATATTGTTTTGTACGAACCTGAAATTCCAGGGAACACAGGTAACATTATGAGAACTTGTGTTGCGACTAATAGTAAATTACATTTAATCGAACCACTTGGGTTTAAGTTAGATGAGGCAAGTATCAAAAGATCTGGTGTGAATTATATTGAAAATTGTGATTATAAGGTATATAAAAATTTTGATGATTTTAAAAAACAAAATAAAGGAAAGTATTTTTATTCAACTAGATATGGTAACAAGCCTCATTCAGAGTTTGATTTTGCTATTGATGAGGAAATTTACTTAATATTTGGAAAAGAAAGTACAGGAATTCCAAAAGAACTACTATCTGGTAATTTAGATAACTGCATGAGACTTCCTATGACAGATAAAACACGAGCTTTAAATTTATCTAATTGCGTTGCTATATTAACCTATGAAGTTTTAAGACAAAATAATTATTTTGAGTTATTAAAATCAGAACCGTTTAAAGGTGAGAATTATTTAAAAAAAGATTGATAAATTTAAAAATGTATGATATTATAATATAAAGAATAGGAGGGAAAGTGTGGATACAGTTGTAGATTTTGTGTTAGAACACTACTTATGGTTTATAATTGGTATAACCATTATTGTAATGGTTATTATTGGTTATATTGTTGATAAACATAACTTTGGAATCAAAGATGAACCTGCCGGAGAACAGCCACCAAAAAAGGAAAAAAAGAAAAAAGAAAAAAAAGAGGGAAAAGCTATTAAAATCGAAAATAAAGGTTTGAATGATTTGACTCAACCAGTTGAGAATGTTGAAGCGCCTGTTGCAGAAACGGAAGATTTATATTCTCCACTTCCAACTGATGTTAATTTAGAATTAAATCAAGAACAATTTGACGATTCATTATTTACTCCGTTAACAGGTGAGGTTGCTAGTGAAGTTAGTGAAGTTCCGATTGAAACACCAGTGGTTGTTGATGCAGCATTTAACGAGGAAACTAATCAGTTAGAAGCGCAACCAGTTGTTGCAGAACCAGTAATTGTGCCAGAAACTGAAAATATAGTACCTGTTGAAATTCAGACACCACTTGAAAATGGTACTGAACAAACAACGGAAACTAAATCCGATGATGAAGTATGGAAATTTTAAACAGTTTTAACTGTTTTTT
>CAYJPP010000062.1:2469-4341 GCA_964372175.1 uncultured Muribaculaceae bacterium | reverse complement strand
TAATATTTTTGTTAAAATTAATATAAGAGAAGTGATTAGATGATAGATAAGTTAAAGAAATTATTTTTAATATTTATAGCAACATATCCAATATTTGATATGCAACTGTTTTACAATTCATATACAACCTTAGGAAGAATTGTTTTTTTAGGGTTATTATTAATTATGTTATTAATTTATGATAAAGATTCTAGAAAAAATTTAAAATATTTAATTATTTATGGTGGGGTAGTTTTAGTTTATTTTTTCTTTCATCATTTAAATGCATTAAACTTCAAATCAGTAGTGCCTGATAATTTTAATTATTCTGTACTTGATGAATTCTTGCAGATTATTAAAATATCTATACCAGTTTTAGTTATATATTTACTTAAATGTTTTAAAATAACTAAGGAAGATTATATAAAAGTAATTAAATGTTTAATATTCATAATATGTGGTAGTATTATAATAACTAATTTTTTTGAAATATCATCTAGTAGTTATGGTTTGGCCACTATAAAAGGAAACATATTTGATTGGTTTAGTGAGGATTATATATATAATGAATTAGCGAGTGTTGGATTCTTTGTATATGCGAATCAAATTAGTTGTATTTTAATATGTTTATTACCTGTTGTCTATTATTTAGTTTTAAATAAAAAACTTAAATTGTTTTATTTAATAATGATAATGCTTACTTTATTATTACTAGGAACAAGAACATCTAATTTAGGTGGCATTATTGTATTAATAGTTTTATTAATGATTAGTATATTTTTTAAATTAATTAAAAAAAATAATTTGGATTTAAATTTTGTGTTTATTATTATTACAATAATTATATTATATGGATTAATGTTACCATTTTCTCCAACTGATAGTAGAAGTGAAATATATAATTTAAAAGGACAAGTAGAACTTGTAATGAATGAAAATTTTTCTATTGATAAAGCGCTTTATATTGAAAATAATTATGAAGATTTAAAAATAAATGAGAATTTTATTATAAATAGCTATCCATATCAATATGATGTTGATTTTTGGTATGATATTTTACAGTTAGAAGAATCTAAAAGAATAGATTATCGTTTTTTAGAAATATCAATGGTTAAAAGAGTTGTTGAAATAAATGATAATAAAATAGATAGTTTGTTAGGTATAACTAATAGTAGAATTCAAAATATATTTAATATTGAACGTGATTTTGTTTTACAATATTATGCTTATGGTATTTTGGGTTGTATATTATTCTTAGGTATATATATAGTTATATTTGTAAAAAAAGGAATAGAAGTACTTAAAAATTTTAATTTATATTCAGTTATAAATTATAGTGTAATATTTTTATTTTTAGGAATTAGTTTCTTTTCTGGAAATATTTTAAATCAATTAGCAGTTCCAATTTTAATGTTATTTTTACTAGGAGTTAATTATGAAGAAGTTTAGTTTGTTTTTTTACATATGTTATTTTTTGTTTTCTTTAATGTTAATTATTTTAACGCTAGCTAGCTTTTCTATAACTAAGTTAATCATTAGTATATTAATTATATTGAGTGGGTATTTACTATTTAAATATAAAGATAAGATAAAACTAAACAAATATATAATAATTAGTTTAATTTTATTGCCAATTGTTTTAAGATTTTTATTATTGTTATTTGATTATGTTGTAGTATCTGATTATGAGACATTTTATTTAAATGCTGTTGCTATTAGTAGTAATAGTGATATAAATAATTTATATTACTCGGCATTCCCTTATTTATATCCTTATACTTTTGTTTTAGGTTTATTTATGAAGGTATTAGGAACAGGGTATTCATCAGTAATTATTTTGAATATAATATTTGATTTAATTTTTCAAGTTCCATCATTAATTCTTTGTTTCCG
>CAYJPP010000062.1:0-2459 GCA_964372175.1 uncultured Muribaculaceae bacterium | reverse complement strand
TATTTATAAATTAATATCTAATTTAACTAATAAAAAGACAGCTTTAATAGGTTTGTTAATATATTTATATAATCCATTTAGTTTTATTTATATAACAAAATGTGCCCCTATTATAGTTGTTAATATGGGAATTATAATTAGTTTTTATGTATTTAGTTTGCTTAAAAGTAAGTTTAGTTTATTAAGTGTTTTATTAGGTATATTACTTAGTTTATTTAATTCATTTAGACCTATTTTAATAGTATTTCTAATTGCTATATCAATATATACTATTTTAAATAAACAAAATTATTTTAATTTAATTAGTATTATATTAGTGTTTTTTCTAAGTAATATCTTAATAATGAATTTAATTAGTAATAAAGTAGGGTATGAAGTTAGTAATAATTCAGGTTGGTCAATGTATTTAGGTTCCAATTATTTATATGATGGCGCATGGAATATAGAAGATGGAACTAAATTTAGTGAGCTAATTAATGATGTTAATTATACTCCCATTAGTATGCATGACTATTTTAAAGAAGAAGCAATTACTAGGTATAAAGACAATGGGTTAAATAATATAATTTTGTTTGCTAAAAAAACTTATAATACAGTTGGTAGACACCAATATTATTCACTAGAAGAATTAACAGAGTTTTCTAATATAGGATATAAAAGTACTTTTAATATTTTGACATTGTTTTATTTTATTTCTATATTAAGTTTAAATTTAATTAGTTCATACAAACTAATAAAGAAAAAAGAATTAAAATATTTACCTTATTTAATATTTGGTTTAGGAGTATTAGCCTCTAATTTATTTGTAGAAGCTCATGCTAGGTATTTCACACCTATATATCCAACTTTAATAATAGGTGCGACAATTTTGTTTTATTTTAGCGAAAAATGTAGAAAACCTAATATAGATATGGTATAATTTAAAAGGATTGGAGGATTTTGATGTACAATAACATTAAATATACAATTAGTAAATATGGATTTTTGATGCAACAATTAGTATCAAGAGATTTTAAAGTAAAATATAAAAGAAGTTTTTTAGGAATAGTATGGAGTTTATTATACCCAGTCTTAATGATGGCGGTTATGTCATTAGTATTTTCTAATATATTTAAATTCAGTATGCCAGGAGTTAATTACTTAGTATACTTATTATCAGGGTTAGTAATATTTAATTACTTTTCAGAAGCTAGTAATTTAGCTATGAGTAGTGTGGTTAGTAATTTTAGTTTAATAAATAAAGTTTATATACCTAAATATATATTTCCATTATCAAAATGTTTGTTTGTTGGAATTAATTTTTTATTAACATTAATACCACTTTACTTAGTAATATTCTTTACTGGAACAGGAGTTAATATATTTCATTTACTATTGCCGTTTGCCTTTATTTGCTTATTTATGTTTACAGTAGGAATGGGATTAATATTATCAACTATATCAGTATTTATGAGAGATATGTTTTATATATATGGAATTGTAGTTATGATATGGACATACCTAACACCTATTATGTATGATATATCAATTATACCAGAAGGATTTCAAACAATATTAAAATTAAATCCATTATATCAAATTATTAATTTTTCAAGAACAATAATATTATTTGATCAAATGCCAACCTTAGGACAATTTATGGGATGTTTTGTATCAGGGGTAGTAGTATTATTATTTGGAATGTTTATATTTAAGAAAAAACAAGACAAATTTATTTATTATGTGTAAGGAGGAATTATGACTAAACAAAATATGATTGAAATTAAAAATGTATCAATGAAATTTAATTTAGGAATTGAAAAGTCATTTTCCTTAAAACAATTTTTTATTGATTTATCAAAAGGTAAGAAAAAAGAAAAATCTGAATTTTATGCATTAAGTGAAGTTGATTTTGAAATTAAAAAAGGCGAAGTTATTGGATTTTTAGGTTCAAATGGAGCGGGTAAATCAACCTTACTAAAAGTTGTAGCAGGCGTTATGAAACCGACTAAGGGTAAAATTAATGCCTATGGTAATATTTGTCCAATGATTGAATTAGGAGCTGGATTCGATCCACAATTAACAGCAAGAGAAAATATTTATTTAAACGGAGCTGTTATGGGATATTCAAAAGAATTAATAGAATCTAAATTTAATGAAATAGTTGATTTTTCAGAACTACATGATTTTCTAGATGTTCCTGTTCAAAATTTTTCATCAGGTATGGTTGCAAGATTAGCTTTTTCAATAGCTACAATTGTAGACCCTGAAATATTAATTGTAGATGAAATATTATCAGTGGGAGATATAGCTTTTCAAGCTAAAAGTGAAAAGAAAATGATGAACATGATTAAAGGTGGAACAACAGTATTGTTTGTTTCGCACTCTGTTGAACAAATAAAAAAATTATGTGATAGAGTAGTATGGTTAGATCATGGTAAGATTGTTAAAATAGGGGATAAGAAAATTTGTGATGAGTA
>CAYJPP010000061.1:0-4379 GCA_964372175.1 uncultured Muribaculaceae bacterium | reverse complement strand
ACATACTAATAATGGAGATTAAATGAAAAAAACTATATGTAAAATATATAGCTGTAAAAATTGTATTAACAATGAATGTAGTTTACGAGCTGTTAATATTAAAAATATTTTTAATCAAGCAATAAAGACCGACACTATGTGTGATTCATACAAAATAGTTAGACTATTTTTTTTTATCAAAACATGATATAATTAATTTGGTGATTAACATGAAAATCAAACAAATTACTAATCAAGAATTTAATAATTTCACAAGTAATTTTAGTCAAAAATCAATTTATCAAACTCCTGAATATGGATTTATTATGAATAATCATGGATTTGATAGTATATTAGTCGGATTAGAAAAAGACTCTGTTATTATAGCAGTATCATTAATATTAATAAAAAAAACAGGTGCATTTAAATATGCTTATGCCCCACGAGGATTCTTAATAGACTATAACAATCATGTTTTGTTTAAAGAATTTACAGTTTTATTAAAACAATTTTTAAATAAAATGGGAATAGTTGCTGTTAAAGTAAATCCTTTAATCACAAAAAAAATATGTGATTTTAAAACTCAAATTAAACATGAAAATCCTAATTATGATAATTTATTTAATTTGCTAAAAGAGTGCAATTACTATCATTTAGGGTATAATAATTTTTTTGAGGCCTTAAAACCTAGATTTGAAGCATTTATTGATATATCATTACCTGAACAACTTTTATTTAGTAATATAAGTAAAAACTACCAAACAAAAATCAAATCAGCTATAAAAAATGGTGTGAAAGTAATTCAAGGAAATATGAATGAAATTAATATATTACACAATTTTACAAAAGAAAAATATAATAGAGATATTACTTATTTCCAAGATTGTTATGGTTATTTTGCTAAGCATAATATGATTGATTATTTAATGACTAAGTTAGATACAACGCATTATTTAAGAGTTGTTCAAAATAGATTGCATGAATATGAATTGTTAAGTTCAAAATTAAATGAAAAAATATTGAAATCTAAAATTAAAAAAGAAAAATTAATTAAGAAAAAAATCAATATTGATAAGTATCTTAATCAATATCACAATGAATTAATTTTTGCTACTAACTTACTCAAAAATAATCCAGATGGAATTATAACATCTGCTGCTTTAATTGTTAGAAATGGTGAGGAAGCAACTATATTAATAGATGGTTATGATAAAAGTCTCGGAAGATTGAATTCTAAACATTTATTAATTTGGCAATTGATTCAAACCTATAAAAAATTAGGTTATACAAAACTTAATTTAGGTGGTATGAGTAATATTATGGTTGATTCAACTAAATACACTGGGTTAGCAAACTTTAAACTAGGATTTAATGCCAAAATGGTTGAATATGCTGGAGACTTTGAATTAATTATAAATAAAGCTAGTTATAGTTTATATAGAAATTTTAAACCACTTAAAAACCTACTAAAAAAAGAAACTAAATGATGTTTCTTTTTGTTTTATTTTAAATGTATAAACGATTCCCTTTAACATCTTCTCACAACAGTCACTATATTTTTTTGATATATCTTCTACAAATAATACATGATTTTCAACATTAAATCCATTTTCAAACAAATACCTACTCATGGCCTCACCAATTTGATGTTATTTATCATTTGGGACTTTAATATTGTGTTTTCCTAAAATAGCAACTACTTTATCAAGATAGTAAGATTCAAGAACTGTTATATAAGCATTATCTTCATATTATTTTATCATCTTAATATATTCATTATCATGATTAGAAATGCGTTTTTCTATTTCACTAAAACGATCTATAAAATTAATATATAACTCTTTTATGCTATTATCTCTACCTTCATTAACTATTTTATTAATAGCGTTTATTAAAATTGATATAACTGCATATTCAGAAACTTTATATTTTTCTGGAAATGTTGCTACATAGTTAATAAAATCATTATATTGTTTTTCCATATTTTCTAATTCTTCAAATAATAAAACAAATTCTTCTTTAATAATATTTGGATTATCTATAAAAAAATTAGGATTTTTAAAATAATGTCTAATAAGAGTTTTATATAATTTTTCAGTAAATATGTTTCCAATATGTTTAATTAATACTGACTTAATCAATGAAAAGTTTTTTAAATCAGTTAATTTGCCATAACTATTCTTTTCTTCTTTGATTGCTGGCAAAATACTATCATCAAAATTACTCATAACACTTTCAATTAAATTAAAATATCCTCCTTTATCATCTGTTAATAAATCATAAATCATTTTACGAGTAATATCAAGATCCTCTTTTTTCAAGTTAAGAGGTAGAATTCTTTCATTAATGTTGCTTTCATAATAATAAACACTTATTTCTTGAAGTAAAGATAATATTTTTTGTATATCACAGTCATTTGCTTCTAGTAATAATTTAACTTCATTTCTACTAACTTTTTTAAAATACAAATACTTTTTGCTACTAATTTTACTCACTTCATTTTTACTTATTGTTGTATGAAATCTTGCTAGCGCATATACTTCTTTTATACTAGTTGTTTTTAACACACTAATCACCTCGGCAAATATTCTATCATCATCTCTTCATAAAGTCAAATAAAAAAGAGTTATAAAACTCTTAATTAACATAATTATGCAATAATGTCTGAAACGTTACCTGCACCAACTGTATGCCCACCTTCACGGATTGAGAATTTAGTTCCGTTTTCGATAGCAATTGGAGCGATTAACTCAACTGTAATTTCAACATTATCCCCAGGCATTACCATTTCAGTTCCTGCTGGTAATTCAATAACACCAGTAACATCTGTAGTTCTGAAATAGAATTGTGGTCTATAATTTGTAAAGAATGGTTTGTGACGTCCACCTTCTTCTTTTGTAAGTACATAAATTTGTGCTTTAAATTTAGTATGTGGAGTAACTGAACCTGGTTTAGCTAATACTTGCCCACGTTCAACGTCATCTCTTGAAATACCACGTAATAAGATACCAGCATTATCTCCTGCTTCTGCGTAATCAAGTTGTTTTTTGAACATTTCGATTCCTGTAACAACAGTTTTTTTAGTATCTCTAATACCAATAATTTCAACTTCATCATTAAGTTTTAATTGTCCTCTTTCAACACGACCTGTAACAACAGTTCCACGTCCTGTAATTGTGAAAACATCTTCAATTGGCATTAAGAAAGGTTTTTCAGTATCACGAGCTGGTGTTTCGATATAACTATCAACAGCATCCATTAACTCGTCGATTTTAGCAGACCATGTAGCGTCTCCTTCTAATGCTTTTAATCCTGAACCTCTGATAACTGGTGCGTTATCTCCATCAAATCCATATTCTGATAATAATTCACGGATTTCCATTTCAACTAAGTCTAATAACTCTTCATCATCAACCATATCACATTTGTTCATGAATACTACCATTCTAGGTACCCCAACTTGACGTGATAATAAGATGTGTTCTCTTGTTTGAGCCATTGGCCCGTCAGTAGCAGCTATAACTAAGATAGCTCCATCCATTTGAGCAGCCCCTGTAATCATGTTTTTAACATAATCGGCATGCCCTGGACAATCTACGTGAGCGTAGTGTCTTGCTTCTGTTGAATACTCGATATGAGCAGTATTAATTGTAATACCTCTTTCTCTTTCTTCTGGTGCTTTATCAATGTTTGCAAAATCAACTTTTTCATTACCATGTTTACCAGCTAAGTGGTTAGAAATAGCAGCTGTTAAAGTTGTTTTACCGTGGTCTACGTGTCCAATTGTACCAATGTTAACATGTGGTTTTGAACGATCAAATTTTTGTTTTGCCATTTTAATTTTCCTCCTTATTTAAATTACATTTTAATTTTATACTATTTAACTTAAAATATCAAGTATTTTAAATTAATTTGTACCATTTTTCTTAATTATTTCTTCTGAAATATTTCTTGGAACTTCTTCGTAATGATCAAATTCCATTGTAAAGTTACCTCTACCTTGTGTATTAGATCTTAATGAAGTTGCATATCCAAACATTTCTGATAATGGTACATGTGCTTCAATGGATAAAGCATTCCCTCTTGATTCTTGTCCAAGTGGTTTACCTCTTCTTGATGTAATATCTCCCATTACATTACCTAAATATTCATCTGGTACAATAACTTGTACTTTCATGATTGGTTCAAGTAAAACTGGTTTACATTTATTTTTAGCTTCTTTTAAAGCCATAGATGCAGCTATTTTATAAGCCATTTCACTACTATCTACATCGTGGTATGAACCATCAAATAATGTAGCTTTAACATCTACCATTGGATATCCTGCTAATACCCCTGTTTTAAGTGCATCTTGTAATCCTTTATCAGTTACTGGAATGTATTCTCTTGGAACTACCCCA
>CAYJPP010000060.1:0-4396 GCA_964372175.1 uncultured Muribaculaceae bacterium | reverse complement strand
AAGATAAAGTAAAAATTTAATCGTTTTTACTTTTTTTATTTAAAAACCCTTGTATTGCAATAAAAAAAGTGATATAATTCAATTTAGTTATGGAAGGAGGTATCGTATGTCAAAAGTAGTTGTTAAAGATGGTAATGTTGATAGTGCACTTAGAGTATGGAAACAAAAAAATGCAAAAGATGGCCTTCTGAAAGAGGCTCGTAAAAGAGAACATTATAGTAAACCAGGCGTTAAAAGAAGAGATGCTAAGAAAGAAGCAATCAAAAACAGTAGACGTCGTGAAAAGATGAGTAGATCAGCGTAAGTAATATTACGTTTTTTTTACAAAAAAGGAGAAATTATGAGAGAAAAAATTTTAAATGATATTAAAGAAGCTATGAAAAGTAAAGATAAAGATTTACTTAACGTTTTAAGAATGGTAAAAGGAGCCGCTCAATTAGAAGAAATCAATAAAAAAAGAGATTTAAACGATGAAGAAATGACTGCTATTTTATCTAAACAAATAAAAACGAGAAAAGAAACATTAACCGATTTAGAAAAAGCTGGTAGAGAAGAACTGATTGAACAAACTAATTTAGAAATAGAAATTTTAAATAAGTATATGCCCGAAATGATGAGTGAAGAAGAAATAACTAAAATAGTTAAAGAAATAGTTGCTGAACTTAACCCAACACCACAAGAAATGGGGAAAGTTATGGGGAAAGTAACGCCACTTGTTAAAGGTAAAGCAGATATGAGTTTAGTAAATAAAATAGTTAGAGATAATATCTAATTATTTTTTTTATGATATAATTTTAAAAGAGGTGATTAAGTTGTACAAATATATTAATTCAAATTATTTAGCTAATTATTTTTCTAAGAAAAATATTATATTTACTGAAAGTGAAGAAGAAGAAATTATATTTAATTCAGAAAAATTATTGCTTGATGAAAAAATTAAACTGTTAAAAAATGAAAAATTAAAATCTGAATTAAAGAAATTAATTGCAATGTTTAAATTTGAAGAAAAAGCATTTTATCAACTAAGTAGAGTTGTTGATGAAGAAGGTTATAGGTATTATGTAGATATGTGTTTTATTGAGAATTTAAGTGAAGTTTCAAAAAAAATAGAACATGAAAAAGATTGTTTTTTAATAACAAAGTATTTTTTTAATTCAAATAAAAGAATAAGAGTTATTATAAATAATGAAGGTGAATATATTCATATTGATTCTTATAATATAGTATCTTATAAAGATATATTAAAGCCAACTAAAATTAATTTTAGTAATATACCATTTGAAGTTGGTGATATTATATATAGAAAACTGTCATTTAGAAATGATACTAAAATGACTTGTGTTATTAGTAAAATAAAAGATGATTTAATTGAAGTTACTGGTGTTGAGAGTGATTTTTATACTAATAAAATAATGTCTTATACAGTTTCTAATATATTCGATTATGAATTATGTGAGAATGATGATAATCATATTCTAATTACTTGTCTAAGTAAATATTTAAAAGGAAGTATTGAACTAACTGAGTTTCTAAGTGTTTATGATCAATATAAAAATATTAATTAATTTAAATAATATATGGTATACTTAATAATAGGTGGTTATTATGAAAGGATTTACTTTAATTGAGTTGTTGGCTGTAATTATAATTTTAGCTGTTATTGCTTTAATTGCGACACCAATAATTTTAGATGTTATAGAAGATGCTGAAAGAAGTGCGAACGTTTCAGAAATTAATTTAATAATTAGAAGTGCTGAAATTTATTATTCAACCAACCTTTTAACGGGAATTCAATTTGATGGTAAAGAGGAATTATATAATCTTATAGATTCAAATAATGATAAACCCAAAGAGGGAAGTTTGAAAATAACGAATGAAGGAAATATATCATTATCAGTTTATTTAGATGGAATTTGTTATAATAAATTTTATGATACACAAGATATATTAATTGAAGAAAATATTTTAAAAGAACAGTGTTTAAATAAAACAGTTGATACATTACATAATTTAACGTTTGAAGAACAACCCATTAATAATTGTTATAATAATTCTATTAAACTTTGTTTAGGAGAAGGTAATGTTGTTAATAATGGTATGATAGAAACAGAATCAAAAGTGGGAAATAAGTATTATTTAAACGTTCCTATAACAGTTGATTATGATAAAGGTTTTACTGTTGAATATACCTTTAAGGCTGATAATTTAGATGTTAATGATTTAAATGTTGCATATAAAGATATACAATTATTAAGTTTAAATGGAAGTGATGGAACAGAGTTATTATTATTTTATAAATCTGATTATACAAAAGAATTTTCAATGTATTCAGTAACAAACGGATTTCTTAGTGGAATTCCATATACACGAGATAGCTTAACAAAAAACGCTAATGAATTAAATGAACAAGTTATAACTTTAACTATTGTTTATAATCCTTTTGATAATACAATTAGTCAATATGTAAACGGAGTTTTAAATAGAAGTGTTATTATGGATAAGAAAAGAAGTAAGACAGAAGAAATAACTCTTATTAATTCAAGAAATAAAACAAGTCAAGCAGGAATATCTGGGGAAGTTTATTCAATTAGATTTCATGATTATCCTTTGTCAGCGGGTTCTTTATTAAAAAACTATGAAGAAGATTTGAAAAAATTTAATTAAGGATTAATAGGAGTTATTTTATGAAATTAGTTACATTTCAAAGTATGAAAGCATTAAAAGAATTATATTCAAAAGGATATTTAGAATGTAATCCTGAATTTATTGAATTAAATAAAATGGGAATCACTTATAATTTTATTACTTCTAAAATGGCAAAGTATATGAAATCAGGTAGTGTTAAGTATCCTATATGGTGTTGGGTAAAATTTAAAAATGGAATTTGTCCGCCAAAGAAAAAAGGAACTAAAATAGTTGGTTTTGATGTTAAAATTACATTTAATAAAAATATTGAAGATGTTTTCATAACTGATTATAGAAGATATTCGTTTTTATTAAGTAATCAGTATATCGCTAATGACTTAGAAGATAAAAAACAATTTGATAAATTATTAGTTAAATATAATATTACAAAAGAGGATTTACTTGCATATGTTAGAAAAGACAAGTATAGTACTCATAGAATGGATAAAGGATACTTAGAAGTTTGCGATATGATTTATAAAAGTTTTGATAAATGTATTACTGATGATAGTAATGTTTTACAAGGGTGTGTTTATAAAATATATTTAAATGAGATCGAAAGCATTGAGATATTAGAAGATGGTTATATTCAAGGGTCTTTTAATTATATTAGAAGTAATGGTAAAAGACATGATTGGATTAAAGAATATAATAATAAATTAAAATGAGGGAGGATATAATGGGATTAGCAAAAGGAACAGTTATATTAGAAGATTATAACGAGAATTGGAAAGATATGTTTTTAAGTGTAAAGGACATACTACAAAGTGTATTTAAAGAAGAGGCAATAGAAATAGAGCATATAGGTTCTACATCAATTGAGGGTTTGAAAGCTAAACCTGTTATTGATGTTTCAGTTGCTGTTAACGAGTTAAAAAGTGTTGATTATTACAAAGACATGTTTAAAGACTACGAAGATTATAATATCAGAGATTTAAAAATGGATGATGAAGTATTATTAGTTATTGAACCTGATGATATAACCACTCATTTAATTCATATTATGGAAGTAACAAGTGTTAGACATATAGAATCAATTTTATTTAGAAACTATTTGAGAGATAATAAAAAGTCTTTACTTGAATATCAGAAATTAAAAGAAAACTTATTTTTGAAATATAGTAATGATAGAAAAATGTATACTGCAAGTAAAAATGATTTTATTAAAGATGCAATTGATAAAGCTTATAAAATTGAATCAGTTTACTCTGAAATATTAAGCGATAAATATATATTAGATATTTATAAAAAAATTAGAGAATTTGAAGATGTTACTGATGGTGCGTATGCATATCATGATTTACAACATGCCTTAAATGTTAGTGAACTAGCAGTCAATATTTTAAAAGAACTTGGACACTCATATTATGAAATAGAAGCAATTAAAATAGCTAGTTTACTTCATGATATTGGGTGCCTAGAAGGTAAAGATAATCACGAAATTAGAGGTTATGAATTAGCTTATGAGTATTTGTTAAATAAAAATATCGTTTATAAAGAAAGAATATTGAATGCTATTAAAAATCATAGAGTAGGGTTTGATAGCTCAGATATATTAACAACGGTTTTAGTGTTATGTGATAAACTAGATATTAAAAAAACTAGAATAGCTCCTAGCGGGATTGATGCAGTTGGTAATAGACAATATTTATTTATAGAAGATATTAAAATAAATATTATTAATAATAAATTTATAGTTGATTTTATTGTA
>CAYJPP010000059.1:2705-4633 GCA_964372175.1 uncultured Muribaculaceae bacterium | reverse complement strand
ATAGACAGATGGTAGGGTGCATTGCTGATATGCATTTCTCACCAACTGAATTAAGTGCTGCTAATTTATTAAATGAGGGAAAAAATAAAGACAATATTTACATTACAGGAAATACTGCAATAGATGCTATGGCAACAACTGTAAAAGAAAATTATACACATAAAGAGTTAGATTGGATTAAAGATAATGAAAAATTAATTATGTTAACCGCTCATAGAAGAGAAAATTTAGGAGAACCTATGAGACATATATTTAATGCTATAAAAAAAATAGTTGATGAATTTAATGATGTCAAGGTTATATATCCAATACATTTAAATCCGAAAGTTAGAGAAATTGCAAAAGAAATATTTGGAGAAACTGATCGGGTTAAATTAATTGAACCATTAGAAGTATTTGATTTTCATAATTTTTTAAATAAATCTTATATAATTATGACCGATTCTGGTGGGATTCAAGAGGAAGCACCATCATTAGGTAAACCTGTTTTAGTTTTAAGAGATACAACTGAAAGACCAGAAGGGATAAAAGCAGGTACTTTAAAGTTAGTAGGAACAAATGAAGATAAAATTTATCTAGAAACTAAAAAATTGCTAACTGATAAATTAGAATATGAAAAGATGAGTAAAGCATCTAATCCTTATGGTGATGGTACAGCAAGTAAACAAATAGTAGATGCTATAATCAAAAAAAATAGTTAGGAGAGTGTTATGAATATTTTTGTGACAGGGTGTTGTGGATATATAGGTAGCCATACTGTAGTTGAATTATTAGAGAAAGGTTTTAATATAATAGGGTTAGATAATTTTAGTAATAGTTCACCTGAAGTATTAGATAAAATAAAAAAAATAACTTCAAAAGATATAATATTTTATGAAGGAGATATGTTAGATGAAGAGTTATTAATTAAGATATTTAATATCCATAAAATAGATGTTGTAATTGATTTTGCAGCTTTTAAATCAGTTGGGGATAGCGGAAATATTCCGGTTGAATACTATATTAACAATGTTTCTAGTGTTTTAACTTTACTTAAAGTTATGAAAACTAATAATGTCAGGTCATTAGTTTTTAGTAGTAGTGCGACTGTTTATGGTGATTCTAGAGTAATGCCTATTACTGAAAAGTGTAAAATAGGAGGAACTACTAATCCATATGGAACTAGTAAATTGTTTGTAGAGAAAATATTAGAAGATTTATATATTGCAGATGATTCATTTAATATATGTATTTTTAGGTATTTTAATCCTGTTGGTGCGCATAGAAGTCATCTAATAGGAGAAACACCTAATGGTATTCCTGCTAATTTAATGCCTTATGTTGTTAAAGTGGCCACTAAGGAATTAGAGTGTTTATCTGTTTATGGAGACGATTATGATACTAGTGATGGTACTGGTGTTAGAGATTATATTCATATAACAGATTTAGCTCAAGCTCATGTTGCTGGGGTTGAAAAATTACTTGAATCTAAAGCAGGAATGTTTATTTATAATTTGGGTACAGGTAAAGGAACTAGTGTTTTAGAGATGATCAAAGCTTTTGAAAAGGTTAATGATATAAAGTTGAACTATAAAATAGTTGGTAGAAGACAAGGTGATATAGCAACATGCTATGCAGATTGTTCTTTAGCAAAAAAAGAGTTAAATTTTGAAGCAAAATTATCAGTTGAAGATATGTGTTATGACAGTTATCAATATGAATTAATGAAAAAGGAAAGCAATTTTAAATGAAAAAAAAATTATCTTTAATAAAGAAAACTATAAAAGACAAATACTTTTATTATATATGTGGAATTGTACTAATTTTTTATGCTATGCTTATAATACCAGAATTTGCAGTTGATACATATAAGTTAGCAACTGAATCAAAGTTAGATTCATTTAATCACTTTGTATATTCAGGAAGATTTACGACTGCACTTTTATGGG
>CAYJPP010000059.1:0-2695 GCA_964372175.1 uncultured Muribaculaceae bacterium | reverse complement strand
CATATACAATTTCATTTTTAATTGCTGTATTGTCATTAATTGGAAGTATATATATTGTTTTTAATATAATAAAAAAATATGTATTTAAAAGTACTCTTTCGTTAGTAATAGCAGTCTTAACAGTTATGAATATATATATAATAGAATTATTTTTATTTTTTGAAAAAGGGACAATGGTATTATCGATTTTATTTATTGCTATTGCACTTTATTATTTTAACGAAGAAATAACTTTGCACAGAAATGTAAAAAAAACAAAAAAAAATAAAGTATTTAAAATAAATAAAAATATAGTGATTGGGATTTCATCAATGATAATAGCTGTTTTTTCTTATCAAGGAACAGCAGGATTATTCTTGATTTTAGCTTCGTCTTTAATAATTTTAAATTATACTACATTTTCAAATTTTATTAAAAACAATTTTAAAATGGCAATAATATATATAGTCCCGGCCGTAATTAATGTACTAACAGTTTCTTTGATCTTTAATAATCGAAGATTATCTGGCGAGAACTTTTCAATAGCAAATACTTTCGATATAATTATAGAACAATTTACTAAGATGTTACCAACAACGTTTGAATTATTGCCTATGTATTTTTTTGTAGGTATAGTTGGAATATTAATTTTGATCATAATAGGATTTTCAATATATAGAAAGAAACTCGGAATTTTAACGGGGATGTTATATGTAATACTAGTGTGCTTTGTCTCTTCGATAGGACCGTATTTATTATTAAGCGCTAATGAGGTTTGGATAGTTCCTAGATCTGTATACCCCTTTGCTTCAATTATAGGTATAATTATGTTTTATATATGTGCTAAAGAACATAAAAATAGATTTATAATTATATCGATTTTAACTTTAAGTACCTTATATTTGATTACTCAACTTATTTATAGTTATGATATACTAGTTGATAGATATAAGTTAAACTATATGGACAATTATGTTTCTGGACAAATAATTGACGTTGTAGAAGAATATGAAAATAAAAATGGAATTATAGTTGAAAAAATTGCAATATATAATGATTTATATATGACCTATGAATACCCTAATATAGAAACAATAAAGGATATGAATATTAGCGGTTTTATTCCGAGTTGGTCAATTGTCCTGATGATAAATCATTTTACAGGTAGAAACTTTGAAGAAGTTGAAGCGAATTTTGTAATACAAGAAGAGTGTAATAAAAAAAATTATACCTATTTTAGTGAAAACTTATTAATATTTGATAATGATACGGTTCATTATTGTAGATATTAAAATAATTAAGTAAAAACAAGGTAATAAACTTGTTTTTTTACTTATACTTTTGTTATAATGAATATGTGAGGTATAAGTATGAAAGAAAAAATATCAAAGTTAACAAATGTTTATAAAAAATATGGATTTATAGGTTTTTGTAAAAAATTAAAAGCCTATATAATAGCTAATTATCTAGATAAAATTAGTTTTAAAGTGATGTTTAATAAAAGAAAATATAAAAATGAGATAAGTAAATTACTAAGTGGTAAATATGATAGAATTATATTATGGAGAAGTAGTTTTGGTTTTGATGTACCTTTATATCAAAGACCTCAACATATATCTAAACAATTATCTGAAAAAAACTGTTTAGTTTTGTATGAAGTAACTACTATGACAGATAAAGTAAAGACTTTTAAAAAACAGTTTAATAATTTATATTTATTTAATTTTAATAATATTTCTTTAAATAAAATTTTGATGAAAGAATTAAAAAAAATAACCAAACCTAAATATGTTCAGTTATATTCAACTGATTGGAAACTTAGTGTAGAAAATATTGAAAATTATATTAATAATGGATTTAAGTTTATATATGAATATATAGATGATTTATCACCTGAATTAGCAGGAACAAAAGAATTACCTGTTAACATTGTAAATAAATATAACTATGTTATGGATAATGGTGATACATATATTGTTGTTACAGCGGATTTATTAAAAGAAGATGTAATTAATAAAAGAGGTAATAAAAACTTAATTTTTTCTTCTAATGGTGTTGATTATAAGTTTTTTAAAAAGATTAGCAAAATTAAATTAGAACCTGAATTCACTAATATTATTAATAACGGTAAAATAAATATTTGTTATTATGGAGCATTGGCTAAATGGTTTGATTATGATTTGGTTAAAAAAATAGCTAAAACTGATAAATATAATGTAATATTATTTGGAATAAAATATGATGAAGCTTATGAAACTAATATGAATGATGAAAAAAACATTTATTTTATGGGGCCTAAGCCTTATAATATATTAAAAAACTATGCTGATATGTGTGATATCTTAATAATACCGTTTTTAATTAATGATATTACAAAGGCAACTAGTCCTGTTAAAATATTTGAATACATGGCTTTAAATAAACCGATAGTAACAACTGATATGAATGAATGTCGTAAATATAAATCTGTTTTAATAGGTAAAAATCATAAAGAATTTTTAAACAAACTAGAAGAAGCATATCAATTAAAAAATGATAAAAAATATATTAAGTTACTAGATAAAGAAGCCCAAGATAATGATTGGAACAAAAAAGCACAAAGTATTATTGATGGTATAAAAAAGGAAGAAAATAAATAATCACATAATAGTGTGGTTTTTAATTTTTTATTCAAATACAGTGATATTTCTATTTTCAGTTATTATATAAAATAATA
>CAYJPP010000058.1:0-4692 GCA_964372175.1 uncultured Muribaculaceae bacterium | reverse complement strand
TTGGAGCAAGTGACCGGAATCGAACCGGCATCCTAGCCTTGGCAAGGCCATATACTAACCGTTGTACTACACCTGCAAATATAATTTTAATAAAAACATCTATTAAAATTATATAAAATTATTATAAGTTTGTAAATAGTTTTAATTAATTTGATTTAAATATTCTAACATAACAGGTATAATTTGTTTTTTTCTAGATACTATACCATCAAAATAATGACCTTGCGCTAAAACATCTAATCTAAAACTTGACATTAATATATCTTTCGAACCTTCATTAAATATAATATAAGATCCATTTTTAATTACATCAGTTATAAATAAACAAACAATTTCATAACCATCTGTTTCAGCTATTTTTTCTAAGGCATTCTGATACTCAACTATGTTGTTACTAATAGATTCAATATCCATTGTCATTATTTGCCCTACTCCTATATTAATATCATCATAATTAAACTGTTTAAAATCACTAAATATTACTTCATCTATTGTCTTACCTTTTAATGATGACCCAGCTTTAAACATTTCATATCCATACTTTTGATAATTAACACCAGCTATTTTTTCTAATTCTAAAACTGCTTTTTTATCTAATGGTGTTGTAGTTGGTGATTGAAATAATAAAGTATCTGATATAATACCTGATAACATCGCACCAGCTATTTGTTTAGGAATTGTGATTTGGTTTTCGATATACATATAATATATTATTGTATTAGAGCTCCCCACCGTCATATTCCTAAAATTAATAGGAGAGTTGGTAGTTAAGTTACCAATTTTATGATGGTCAACAATCTCAACTATATTCGCATCTTCTATTCCATCAACAGTTTGTTCTTTCTCATTATGATCTACTAAAATAACTTCTTTTGGAACTTTTTTATCAACTACTCTTGTCGTCATTAAACCTAAGCATTTATTATTTTTATCAACTACTGGATAATTAGTATGATTGGTTTTAGTAAACGCTTCTTTGTATTTAGAAAAATAATCATTTTCTTCAAATAAGACAGGATTAAAATTAGTAATAATGTTCTTAACATAATTTGCTAAATAAATTAACTTAGTTGATTGATAAGTATCGAAATTAGTTTTAATTATATTAACTTGATTAGTTTTAGCTAGTGCATAGTGTTCATCACTAACAACACCATCTCCTACTATTATAATTAATTTAACCTTAGATTCAATAGCATATTCTAATATTTTAGGTCTATCCCCTACTATTAAAACATCTTCATTAGATAAATTAACACTTTCAACAAATGTCACACTACGGTATGCTGCCGCTAATATTTTACCCTTAATTTCATTATCAAACCTTAAAACTTCAACACCTTTTAAAGTTTGTAAAATATTATCATACGAAGTATATATTTCCCTTGAATCATCATTAACTAATATTTTAGTTAAATCTTTTAAGCTTAATAAGCTAAGTAAATTATCATCTTTATCTGATATAGGAACAGCACTTAAATTTTTTTCAGCCATATAAGTGTAAACATTTCTTATACTTTCATCTTCTGGTAAAAAGCAATCTTTGTGGTATAAAACATCTTTAATCTGTAATTTAACATCATTTAAATATTGTGGTTTTCTAAGTCCAAAATAATTTAATACAAATTCTGTTTCATTAGTAATTACACCAAGTGTCCTTGGTTCTGTCTCATAGCCTAATTCGTTTTTCAAATATGATAAACTAATACTAGCACAAATAGAATCTGTATCAGGCTTTTTATGCCCAAATATATATATCATAACTTCACTCCTTCATAAAAAAATTTAAAGACAAGTCTTTAAATTACATATACTTAGTCATCGACTTCATCATTTGATTAACTTGTTTTTGACTTGGAGTTCTTCCCATCTGTGTCATCATCGCCTTAATCATTTGTTCATTTATTGGCGGATTTTTCTTAATTTGTTTTTGTATTATATGACGAGCAACAAAAAAACCTATTACAAGTCCAACTATTAACCCGATTATTAAATAAATTATTTCCATCATTTTATCAAATCCCTTCTTATAGTATTATAACATATTTTCAAACAGTTTGTAAAAAAACATTCTTTAAATCATTTAAAAAAAAGTAATCTTCGTTTTTAAAATCACACACAAATATATTTTTATTATAAACATTAAAAACTCTCAACACATTAGGTAAATTAGAATAACTTTTAATAACTATTCTAGATCTTTTAATAAAAACTTGACCATTATTAAACATAAAAGAATTATTTATTACATCATATTTATTTTTAAAATAATCTGTTAATAAATTAACATGAATATATTGACATAACTGTTCAAATAAAGTCTTCCCATAATTATAGCAACTATTTAAACTATATAAATCCTTTAAATGAGTATATAACAAATTTTGTTCTTTACTATATGTTTTTTTATATTCGTCTTTAATAATAAAAAGATTGTATTCTCTCATATAACCACCTATATAAAGTATACAATCTAAAATATAAAAATTTTGTCTTATTTTAGCAATAAAGCAATTTTCTTTTTAATACTTTCATAATCTAATTCTAATTTTTCCAATATATCTTCTTTAATACCGCTATAACCAAATTGTTCAAGCGTAATCAAATATTTTTCATTATAAACAAAACGTCTCCAACCTAAACTATTTCCAAATTCAATAACAATTGTTTTAGTCATTTTTGGTAGAACAGTTTCTTGATATGAATTATCTTGTCTTAAAAACAACTCTCTATTAGGCATACTTACAACCCTAATATCTACTCCAAATGTATATAAATCCTCAGCTAGTTTATACGCTAATGCGACTTCACTACCTGTTGCTATTATCACACCATGAAGTGATTTTTTTTCTTTTCTTAAAACATATCCACCTTTTTCTGCTTGTACAATCGAACTAGGTATATCATCAACCTTATCTCTTGATAAAATTATAGCAGATGGTTTTTGATTCGCAAGAATATTATTCCAACAAGCAATGATTTCATTTTTATCAGCTGGGCGATATACATTAAAATTTGGTATCCCCCTTAACATATTTATTTGTTCAACAGGTTGATGAGTCGGACCATCTTGTCCTATCATAACAGTGTCATGTGTAAATACATATGTAACTGGTAAATTCATTAAACTACTCATTCTAATAGCAGGCTTTAAATAATCTGCAAACGCTAAGAATGTCGAACCATATACATAAAACTGAGATAATGCCATACCATTTAAAATAGCTCCCATAGCATGCTCTCTAATCCCGAAATTAAGAGCCCTATTAGCAAAGTTAGTATTAATAGTGTTTTTAACTTCAACCTTAGTAGATGAACCAACGTCAGCGGCCCCACCAACAAATAAATCTATTTGTTTATGAATTTCTTTTAGGACTTCTCCGTTAATTTCTCTTAAACTCATATTTGAGTCTAATTTCAAATTATCTAATTCACACTTAAAATTTCCCAAATCAATTTTTTTGAAATTTTCAAATTTTTTCTTTCTAAAATCAAGTTGTTCTTTAAAATTCTTTCTAGCTTCTTCATTTACATAAAAGCTTTCATTAGGTATATTTAAAGTTGCTTTAATTTTAGAAATATCGGTTTTATCAAGCGGTGTTCCATGTACTTTATTAGTTCCCTCATAAATAGAATCAGAACCAATAACAGTTTTAATCTCAATTAAAGTTGGTAATTCACTCTTTTTAGCTTCTTTGATAGCTTTATCAATATTAGCTATACTGTTCCCATCTTGAACTGTAATAACATTAAAATTCATAGCTTCAAATCGCTTAGTAATATTCTCATCAAATACACCAGTTGTTGTTCCGTCTAAGGTAATATTATTAGAATCGTATAAAACAATTAAATTATTTAATTTCAAACTACCAGCAAGTGATAAAGCTTCATAAGAAACACCTTCCATTAAATCTCCATCACCACATAAAGTATAAACATAATAATCAATCAAACTGTTTTCATTACCCATTTTACTTTTTTTAGGTAATTTATGTTTTTCATTTAAAATTTTACCAGCAATAGCCATTCCAACAGCTGATGATATACCTTGACCCAAAGGTCCAGTTGACATATCAACACCAGGTGTAACACCAATCTCAGGGTGTCCCGGAGTTTTAGATCCTAGTTGCCTAAAATTTTTTAAGTCTTCCAGTTCTATAAAACCAGCCATATATAAAACAGAATATAACAACGCTGAACCATGACCAGCAGACATTACAAATCTATCTCTATTTATCCAATAAGGACTTTCTGGTGTTATATTCATATGTTTAGCATATAAAGTATATAAAATTGGAGCCGCACCTAAAACAATACCTGGATGACCAGACCCTGCTTTATCAATCATATCTATACCTAAACATTTAATTATATTAACAATATTTCTATCCATTATATCAATCCTACTCTTAACTAATAATATCATATTTACATAAAAATATCAATGAAAAAGAACTAATCAATAAGTTCTTTCTCTAATTCTTCTAATGGTTCTTCTTCAAATAAAGGAAGTTCCATTTCATATTCTGTTTTTTTATACTTTTTAGCACCTGTACCACATGGTATTAATTTACCAATGATAACATTTTCTTTTAATCCATTTAATTCATCAACACGTCCATGAATCGCTGCATCTGTTAAGATACGAGTCGTTTCTTGGAATGATGCGGCTGATAAGAATGAATCAGTTTC
>CAYJPP010000057.1:0-4782 GCA_964372175.1 uncultured Muribaculaceae bacterium | reverse complement strand
AAAACCATGTTTTAACATGGTTTAGTTTCATATACACTAGCTTGTTTTTTACTTTTTCCAACTCTTTCGAATTTTACAAATCCACCAATTTTAGCATATAAAGTATCATCAGATCCAATTCCAACATTAGTACCTGGATGAATTTTAGTTCCTCTTTGACGATAAATAATGCTTCCACCTGTTACATATTCACCGTCAGCTGCTTTTGCACCTAAACGTTTAGAAATTGAGTCACGACCATTTTTAGTTGACCCTTGTCCTTTTTTATGCGCAAATAATTGTATATCTAATTGCATCAATTTTAACACAATTAACACCTCCTTATTTTGATATTTTTTGGATATTGTTTTTCTAAGTCTTCAAATAAAGAAATCATGTTTTCAATTAATATATCTGAGACTTTTTTGTTTTTTTTAATACTAATAGCAACACCGTTATTTTCATTAAATTCAATAACGTCATCATAAATCTTCATTATACCATTAACAGTTGTAATCAATATTGAAGATACAGAAGCACAAACTATATCTTTACCGCTTTCTTCATAAAAAGCATGTCCTGATACAGATATTTTTTTATCACTAATATCAATTAAAATCATTATTTCACTTTTTTAATTTCGATTTTAGTATAAGCCTGACGATGACCTTGAGTTTTACGGTATTTCTTTTTAGGATTGTATTTAAACACTTTTATTTTTTTAGCTTTACCATGTTTTAATACTTCACCTTCAACAACACTATCAACATATGGATTACCAAAAGTACCATCAACCATTAATACACGATCAAATTTAATTTTAGTTCCAACTTCTGAATCTAATTTTTCTACATAGATTACAGTTCCTTCTTCAACATAGTATTGTTTTCCACCTGTTTCAATTATAGCTTTCATATTACCCTCCTTTATATTTTAAGACACGCTGTTAAGGTACTTAACGTTTAAAACCTTTCACATGCGGTTGTAGAAAGCTCTACACAGTTATTAATTTTACCATATTTAATACTACTTGTCAAACATTTTAGTTAAAATTTCCCGTTCAGTTTGCCAACCATTGCTATATATTAAATGTTTTTTTCCTTTTTTAAATTCTTTGACACCTTTAACATATTTTATATGCTTAAAGTTAAAGCGATATAAATATCTTTCTAATAAAAATTTATTAAAATAAAACTTGTTCTTTATCACTTCTGTTATTATTTCTTTAAGTAAAAATAGCGTTACCAAAATAAATAATAAGTTTATTTTATAAAATAAAACTACAAAAATTAAAGTTATAATCGAAAAATAAATATTAACACATCTACTTTTATAAAACGAGGATATTAAATTACTTAAAATATTTATTATTTTAGAACCGTCCAAAGGAATAATCGGTAATAGATTAAATAATAAAATGAATTTATTATAAGTAATAAATTCTAAATCATTAATTAAAAACAACGAACATTGAAACAATGGTCCTAAAATAGTAATGATAAACTCTTGAATTAATGGTTTATTTAAATTTTCTTTAAATATCGTTATTCCTCCAAATGGCAATAAAATTATTTTTTCTAGATTCCATTTAAATAATAACCCACCTATTATATGACCTAGTTCATGAACAATTATAATAGTTGTAAACATTACAAAAATTTTAAAGTTACCTGTTATAAAACATATAAATGCCACCAAATAAAAAAGAAAATGAATTTTAAATATAGTCTTCATAATTGGCTACTACTCCATCTTTATAAAAAACTAAATATAGGTTTTCTGTCACCTCTCCTACTGCTTGTGATGTTTTAACATAATCATATATTTTGATATTAACAGCAGATAAGTTACTATACCAAATAACTACTCCATCAGCTTGTTCAATTATTACAGTATTTCCATACCCTTCTTTTTCTCCTATAAAAGTTACTATCCCACTGTCTATTGCAGGTATTAAATTATTACTAACTTTTAAAGATACACCATCTTTATAAATGGTAGCTTCTTCATAAATTAACTGCTCGTTAAATACAGGAACATCTGTAACTAAATCATTGAAAGGTAAAACATTTCCGAATTTTTCTTGGTACCAACTATTAATTGAAGCAAAAGAAATATTATTATTAAAAACATGAGTATGGAAACTGTTTTTTAACTCTTCATTGTTTTTTAATACAATAATAGATAAACAAGTAATAATAACAACAATTAAAAACTTAACAGCCGTAATTTTTTTTATCATAGAATCACCTAGTTAATTATATAAAAAAAAATAAAAAATATTATTATTTCTTACTTTTAAACACTTGTTCATATACTTCAAAGAAATTATTAACCAATATAAATTCAACATTATCTTTAACTTCTATTGGTATTTCTTCTAAATCTTTTTCATTATCAATCGGAATAAATATTTTTTTAACTCCGGCTTTTACTGCCCCAATACTTTTTTCTTTTAATCCACCAATCGGTAACACTTCACCTCGTAAAGTAATTTCCCCAGTTAAAGCAATATCAGTTGGGATTTTTTTATTGCTAAGTAAACTAATTAATACCAAAGTTAAAGCAATACCCGCACTTGGTCCATCCTTCTTAACCGCACCTTCTGGAACATGAATATGAATATTATTTTTAAATGTTTTATAATCTATTTTAAAATATTCATAATTTGACTTTATAAAACTAAGAGCAATTGAAGCACTTTCTTTCATAACCTCGCCTAAACTACCTGTTAGTACTAGTTGTCCCTCACCTTGATACATTGTAACTTCAATCGGTAAGACATCGCCCCCACAATAAGTATAAGCAAGCCCATTTACAACTCCTACTTCTTTGTTTTTAGTTATCCTCTTATTTTTATAAATCTCTTTACCTAAATATTTTTTAATAGTTTCTTGATTTAAAACAAGCTTATTTATTTTAATTTTATTAACAACTAATTGCGTAACTATTTTTCTAATTATTTTAGATAATTGTCTTTCTAATTCCCTAACTCCAGCCTCTTTTGTATAATGTCTAATAATATATTTCATCTCATCTTCATTAATTTCAATTTTATTTAAATCTAAACCATTTTCTTTACAAATCTTAGGTAACAAATGATTCTTCATAATATCTAACTTTTCAAATTCTGTATAACTAGATAATTCAATAATTTCTAATCTATCTAATAAAGGTAGAGGAATATCTTCAATATAATTAGCAGTTAAAATAAACATTACATTAGATAAATCAAACTCCTCTTCAATATAATTATCGCTAAAATTTTTATTTTGTTCATAATCTAATATATTTAGTAAACAATTAGCCGGATTATTAATATAATCAGTCCCCATCTTATCAACCTCATCAATTAACAAAACCGGATTTGAACTACCAACTTTTTTTAGTGAAGAAATTATTCTTCCCGGCATCGCACCAACATAAGTTTTTCTATGCCCCATAATTTCCGTTTCATCAGTTAATCCACCAACTGATATTTTAGCAAATTTTCTATTAATACTCTTAGCAATACTACTAGCCAAACTAGTCTTTCCAACCCCAGGCGGACCAATTAAACAAATAATTGGTGACTTTAAACTATTAGTATTTTTCTTAACCGCTAAATATTCAATAATTCTTTCCTTTATTTTAGATAAACCATGATGAGAATTATTTAAAGTCTCTTTAACCTTTTTAAAATCATAACTATCTTTTGTAAATTTATTCCAAGGTAACGATATAACCCAGTCGATATAAGACTCAATTATATTAGTTTCAGGTGACATTGAAGAACCATTTTCAAATCTAGATAATTCATTAAATAATTTATCTCTTGTTTTCTTAGGACATTTTAATTTGGTAATTTTATCCCTTAAAACATCAATCTTCGAATCTTTTCCCTGTTCCCCTAATTCCTCTTTCATTAATTTTATTTTCTCTTTAATAATAAATTCTTTTTGAGTATCATCTAATTCTTTTTTTATCTTTGAATCGATTTTTTTATCTAACTTATAAATTTCTTTTTCTCTATAAATTATAGCTAATAAACTCTCACTTCTTTTTAAAATATCCAGAGTATTTAAAAATGATACTAAACTACTATAATCATTAGTTATATGAATAATAACATTATCAATTAAATCAGATAAACTATTAGATTTTAATTCTTTTAAAAACGCACCTGAAATATGTGTAACATTTTTAAGCAATAAATCTAATTCTAATTTAATCTTATCAATATACATCTTTTCTTGTTTTTCTTCTAAAACCTGTTTCTCTAATTCCCTAACAATAGCCTCACAAGGAACATCTTTATCTTTTAAATATTCAACTACTCTAATCCTTCTAAGACCCTTAATATCAACCCTAATCGAACCATTAGGTAATTTGATCTTACTCTCTATTTTTGCTAAAACACCTATCTCATTTTGTTCAATAGCAAATACTAAATAATTATTATGAAACAACTCTGCTAAATCAATTATATTACTAGCAAAACCATTATCTTCAAACTCTAATCTCACACTGTTATTAGGTAATAATACTAACCCATTTGACAGTATTATTGGTAATGTATATTTTTTCATGTCATCATCTCCAAAATTGAATTTATTATATATTAAATAATTATATTTGTCTATAATTTTGATAAAAAAAAATCCCAAACATTTAGGATTTAAAATTTAAACTAAGTTTAAATATACAAACTAATTGGTGGAGAATACAGGATTCGAACCTGCGACCCCCTGCGTGCAAGGCAGGTGCTCTAGCCAACTGAGCTAATTCCCCGTTTCAATTACTTGTATAGTATAGCATATATAA
>CAYJPP010000056.1:0-4941 GCA_964372175.1 uncultured Muribaculaceae bacterium | reverse complement strand
AGATAAATAAAAAAGTTTATCTTTTTATGTGCCTGTTCGCAGTAAATAGTAAGGTGCTAAAAAGCATTAAATATACAAATATTATAAACGGGTTATGAACTTTATTATTTAAGTTTGGAATATATATTTATCTCATGAAAAATGAATTAAGTTTCTTTTTAGCTCTTAAAAATTCTTTTGATTCTTGATTTAAATCTTGATTGACACTTAAATAATAATTTGATAAAACCTCGATGTCTTCTTCCTCAATATGACCAAGACTATCAAGTTTCATATTATTTTAGGCATTTTCAATCAAATCCATTTTTGTTTCATCAAAGAAAATATAAAAGTCATTTACTGTATCCCACCAGAAATTTGCATTATAAAAACATTCATGATTTAATATATACGAATCTAAACCAGTTGCTTCTTTAGTTTCAATTTTATTACTAGCTAATAATCTGACTTGATTTTCAATATGTTTCTTAAACATAACAGGCCCATATATAATTATACTTTTATTCTCAGAATTTTTAATATCGGGAATTTTATAAAAATCATAAAAGTCTATATTAACTACCATTCTTCTTATGGAATTACGAATTGCATCTTTTTCAAATTTTGATATTCCCTTATAATTAACATCAATTATATAATAGATTCCAGGAAATGGAGGAAAACCAGTTATGCCATTGAGTATAGGAAATGGATAGAGTTGATTAGTAGTTTCATCAAAAGTATGTCTATTTTTAAATGTACCCTTTTGTATTAACCAACTATCACTTCTACTTAATTTATAATTAAGATAATCTTGTCCCATAAATATCACCTGAAATTATTATACGCTAAATACACTAAAAAACTAACTATTTCTAGTTAGCTAATTTTTCATGGCACCTCCGTAGAGGTCATTTGGAAATCATTCCTAAGTAATTTCTGAATTAAGTATACATTATATTCTAAAGTAATAAAAGCTCTTTTATATATAATTATCAAATTATTTTTTTACTTTACTATAAGATTTTACTTGATCATAATTAACAGATTCACCATTTTTAAAAGATTTGATTAAAATATTTTTTTGTTTACCTAAATGCATTCCTTCTTTTAAACCTAAGTAATGCATATAAATAGTATCTAATAATTCATTGTCACATAAAACCATATTTAATAACAATTTAGGTAGTAATATTTTTTTACCTTCCATGTATCTAGAATATAGAAGTTCTATTTCATGAATTTTGCGTTCACTTCCATTTAAGCAAGAAGATGTATGACATATATCCATATATAAATTAGTTGTAGAATTTTCAAATCCTGGTTTTTTATCTAACCTTTTTCTTATTATATCTTTTATTTGAAGAAATTGACTTAATTCAGATTCAGATAAATTGTTACATAGACTAATTCTTTTTTCTATATTATTATACTCTATACTAAGAAGTTTTCTTGTAAGACCAAAATAATTATCTTCATTACACATTAACACTTCACTAAACAGTAAATTTGAGTGTTCATTCCAACTTTGATTATATACTAAATTATAAAACAAAGTCATATATAGCTGACTAGATGGATATTCTGCAATTAAATAATCATCGATATTATTACCTCTTCTCGCTATTACATCTACTTCGTATTCCATAAATGCATCATACTCACAACCATTTTCACTAAATCTTCTTATAATTTCTTGTTTAGCATTATCTCGTGTTAATTTATCATATGAACCACTTAAAATGATAAATGATAACTGTGATATTGCTAGAGATCTTAAATTTTTTGTTTGCATATTGCCTCCTAATTTAATTATACACTAAAAAACTAACTATTTCTAGTTAGTCTAAATTATATATAACGAAATATTTCGCCTTAAATCATAAATGGCAGGGGCGGAGAGAATCGAACTCCCAACCGCGGTTTTGGAGACCGTAATTATACCATTTAACTACGCCCCTGTTTCAGTAACAAAAGTATTATATCACAAATTTAATAAAAAAGACATTCAATTTACAAAAAAAGAACTATCTATCTAAAATATTACCCGTTACAATCTTTATTTGTATAATTATTTATTATTTAATCAAAATAATTATAGGAGGATAAAATGAAAAAATTATTATTAGTTAGTTTAATATGTGTTATAGGGTGTACTAATTTAGGAAACACACCGATAAAAAAAACAGAAGAATTTTTTAAAAAATATCAAGTTTTAGACAGTGTTGTATTAGAAGATTTAGAAGAAGTTGTATCTGCTGATAATTCGATGACAGAAGAGCAAAAAGATGAATATAAAAATATAATGAAAAAACAATACCAAAATTTAACTTATTCAATAAAAGAAGAATCGTTAGATGGTGATCAAGCTGTTGTTACTGTTGATATTGAAGTAGTTGATTTTAATAAAGTATTAGATGAGGCTACATTATACTTGAGTCAAAATTCAAATTTTTTTGAAAATGAAAGTGGAGATTTTGATAATAATAAATTTATAACCTACAAATTAGAAAAAATGAAAGATGCAAAAGAAAAAGTCAAGTATACTATATATATACCACTTGTTCTGGTAAATGAAGAATGGAAAATAGATTTACTTGATGAAACTATATACGAAAAGATTAACGGAAATTATGATTATTAAAACACCAGGAGGTGTTTTATTTTTTTTCTCCCATATATCCGTTTTGTATAAATTTTGTTTCGTTAACAACGATAAATGCTTTGGGGTCAATTTTCTTGATTAATTGTTCAATAGTGTCAACTTTTTTATTTGTAACTTCAATAAATAACATATGTTTTTCTGATTCTTTGTTTCTTCCTTCTACTTTTGTAGTAGTAACCGCAAATCCGGCTTCTCTAATAGACTCAACTAAGATATCTGCTTTTGAAGTTATAATTTGATAAGATAAGGTTCCGGTTATTAATTTATTGGATAATAAACTTCCTATATAAGTACCGACTGCAAAACCACCTGCATATGCAATAGCAATCCAAAGACTATCAGCTGTCGTGTTCAACGCTTCTCTAACAATTAAAAACCAGATTAATATTTCAAAGAAACCTAATACACTAGCGTACAATTTTTGACCTTTAACTGTAATTAGTGTTCTTAAAGTTCCAAGTGATACATCTAAAATTCTCACAAAAAATATTTGCAAACTTAATATTAATATTTCCATAATAATCACCGTTATTAATATGTGTCATTTTAAAAAAAATAAACAAAAGTAAATTGTATTCATTTTTGCTTTAATGATTCCATAAAATTGTATAGAGGTGAATAGTTTGAAAAATGAAATTTTATATTATTATAAACTAGATCCAATGTCTATTCATCAAAAAAATAAAAACTACTATTTTACAGCAAGTGAGATTAATTACTGTTTGATGTATTTAGAAGATATAAAATTACTTGATAAATTTAATGAAATAAAAAGGCATATAAATACTTCAAATTTGCCATTTCATCAAATTGTTTTAAACATAGATAATAAAGAATATACAGCAATAAATCAAAATTTATATGTGTTATTGAAAATAAGGGTTGTTAAAAAAACAATAAATATAGAAGATATTTTGAAAATAAACTCAGTATATATGTATGAAATTAAATCAGTTGATTTAGGAAAATTATGGAGCGAAAAGATAGACTTTTTTGAATATCAGTTGAACCAAATGGGAAAAGAATATAAATTGATAATCCAAAGTTTTAGTTATTTTATAGGTTTAGCAGAAACAGCGATATTACTCTATAATACAACTGAAAAAACAAATGTAGTATATAGTTTAAATCATAAGAGAATTACTTATCAAAGTACCACATATGATCTTTATAATCCCTTTAATGTAATTGGTGATATAAGAATCAGAGATGTATGTGATTATATAAATAGTTGTTTTTTCAGTAATAAAGATGCATATGGTTTGATAGGTGCCTTTGTAAAAAATAATTTTTTTAGTAAAGAAGAAAAGAATTTAATTTTAACAAGAATATTATTTCCAACTTATTACTTTGATTTATATGAAAAAATTATAAATAAAAACATTGAAGAACAAGAAATAAATAAAATTTTAGATAAGATTACTGATTACGAAAAATTTATTTTATATGTTTATCAAATATTAAACACTAATAACGAAATGGCTAATGTTGAATGGATAAAAAAAATTATGCAACATTAACTACTTGCATAACTTCTTTTATTTCGCTTTTGATTGCTGCTTCAATTCCGTCTTTTAAAGTGGCGTCTAGCATAGTACAATTCGCACAAGCACCCAACATTTTAATATAGACTGTGTTGTTTTCATATTTTACAAATTCCATATTCCCACCATGACTTATGATGAAAGGTCTTAATTCATCAATTATTTCAATAACTTTGATTTCTGTGTCTTTCATTTCCCTCACCGAGAATATTATATAGCACACTTAAAATAAAGTAAAGACTTTTTTTTAAATATTTGATATAATGTTTATGGGTGAAGTATGAATAAGTATAAAGAAGGAAATATAATTAAAGGGACTGTATCGGGTATAGAAAAATATGGGATTTTTATTGCTTTGGATGAATATTATACTGGGTTAATACATATCTCAGAAATTTCGCATAATTATGTGAGAAACATAAATGATATTGCGAAAGTTGGAGATAATATATTTGTAAAAGTTCTAGAAATTGATGAAGAAAAATTTCGTGTTAAATTAAGTATCAAGGATATTAATTACAAAATGAAAGAAAGTTTCAGAAAAAAAGAAATAGTAGAAACTAAATCTGGTTTTGTAACTTTATCACAAAAACTACCAATATGGATCGAAGAAAGTTTACAAAAAATACATAAACATTCAAAATAGTATTGACAAATATTTTTATTAATGGTATATTTAATTACGTCAATTAATTTTGCGGGCGATTAGCTCAGTTGGTTAGAGCACCTGCCTTACAAGCAGGGGGTCGGGAG
>CAYJPP010000055.1:0-5140 GCA_964372175.1 uncultured Muribaculaceae bacterium | reverse complement strand
TGACTTTTAATCAAAGGGTCACAGATTCGAGTTCTGTACAGGACACCACTTTGAATTATAAAATTCATCTTGATATAGATGGATTTTTTTTAACCCTTTTATTAAAAAATATAAAATTGAATGATTAAATAAAAATCAATTAAATGTATGATATAATTACCATAGGAGGTATATATGAAAATTTTTAAATGTAATCATTGTGGGAATGTAATTACTAAGCTATCAGATAAAGGAATTCCAGTTGTTTGTTGTGGGGAAAAAATGAATGAGTTAATTCCAAATGAAGTTGATGCATCAATAGAAAAACATGTTCCAGTAATTGAAGATAATAGGATTATTGTAGGCGACATTAAACACCCTATGGAAGAAACACATTATATTGAGTGGATAATTGTGAATACTGAAAATGAAACTTTAATAAAATATTTGAAACCTAACGATTTGCCTGTTTTTGAGTTGAACTGCACATCACCAATAAGAAGTGTCTATGCATATTGTAATTTACATGGTTTATGGAAACGTTAAAAAAACGTTTTTTATTTTTGCCTAAAAGTGGTATAATATTATGAGAATAAAGGAGCAACAAAATGAAAGAAAGAGTAGAATTTTTAACTGAAATTTTAAATAAAGCAAATCATGATTATTATAATTTGAGCGAATCTAACATTAGTGATCAAGAATATGATCGTTATATGCAAGAATTACTTGATATAGAAAAAAAATATCCTCAATATATCGATAATGATTCACCTACAAGACGAGTAGGTACAGCGGTGCTTGATAAATTTGAAAAAATTATACATGAAATTCCTATGTTATCACTTAGCAATGTTTTTAATGATGAGGAAATATCAAAGTTTTATGAAAAAAATAACGATGAGTTTGATGTTAATATAGTTTGTGAACCTAAAATTGATGGAATATCAGTCACACTAATTTATGAAAATGGGATTCTAACAAGAGCAGCAACTAGGGGAACTGGTGTAATAGGAGAAGACATAACACATAATGTAAAGACTATTAAAAATGTACCTTTAAAGTTAGAGGAACCACTTGATATAGAAGTTCGTGGCGAGATATATATGAGTAAAAAAGTATTTGAAGAACTTAATGATGAACGATTAAAAAATGAAGAAGAATTATTAGCCAATCCTAGAAACGCAGCATCCGGATCAATCAGGCAACTAGATAGTAAAGTTGCGGCTAAAAGAAAGCTTAGTTGCTTTATTTACCAGCTTCCAAATTATAAAAAGCATAATATATCAACTCACTTTGAAGCGCTAATGTTTATGAAAAAATTGGGTTTTGACATTAATGAAAACGTAGTTTTAACAAAAACAAAGCAAGAAGTTTTAGATTATGTTGCCAAGTATACCGAACTTCGAAATGAATTACCATATGAAATTGATGGCATAGTTTTAAAAGTTAATGAATTTAAACAGCAAGAACAATTAGGGTTTACATCCAAATATCCTAAATGGGCAACGGCATATAAATTTCCGGCCGAAGTTGTTTTGACAAAATTAAAAGATATTATATTTACCGTTGGGCGAACTGGTCAAATAACGCCTAATGCAGTTTTGGAACCTGTTCGTTTAATGGGATCAGTTATATCAAAAGCAACCCTACACAATGAAGAATATGTTAAAGAAAAGAATATCAAAATAAAAGACACAGTTTCAATAAGAAAAGCTGGTGATGTTATACCAGAAGTAGTAGGCGCTATTGAAAATAAAAGAACAGGTGAAGAACAAGATTTTGAAATGTTAAAAAATTGTCCTATATGCAATTCAAAGTTAGTGAAAAAAGATTCAAATTATTATTGTATTAATAATAAATGTGATAAAGTAAACATTGAAAAAATAATTCACTTTGCTAGTAGAGGAGCAATGAATATTGAGGGGCTTGGGGATAAAATAATTGAGGAATTTTATAATTTAAATTATTTAAAAGACGTTGTTGACATATATAAGTTGGAAGAGTATGAAGAAGAGTTAAAGAAATTGGAAGGTTTTGGAGAAAAAAGCATTACTAATATTTTAGACAATATTGAACAAAGTAAACTAAATTCAGCGGAAAAACTATTATTTGGATTAGGTATTAGACATGTGGGCATTGAAACAGCGAAAACTCTATTAAATGCATATAAAAATATGGATAATTTATTTCAAGCAAATTATGAAGAACTAGTAAGCATAAAAGATATTGGGCCACAAATTGCAACATCAATAATAGAATATGCTACTGATTTAAGACACTATAATAAATTAAAAGAAAATAATTTAAATATTAATTATGAAAATAAAATTACATCAAATATATTTAATAATAAAGTATTTGTTTTAACTGGAACACTAGATGAAATAACAAGAAATGATGCCAAAAAAATGATTGAAACATTAGGAGGAAAAGTTACATCTAGCGTTAGTAAAAAAACAGATTATTTATTACTAGGAAAAGACCCAGGTTCAAAATATGAAGAAGCCATAAAATTAAATATAAAAATAATTGAAGAACCGGAATTTTTAAATATGTGCCAAAAGGGAGTATAAATTTATTTAAAAATTTGATATAATGTTATGTATAATAAAAGGAGGAAATTATGAATAATCAAAATAATGAACAAAACAATCAACAACCTATGAATAATGGGCAAAATATACAACCAAATACACAACCTACGGTTGAAGGGCAACCACAGCCATTCCAACAGCCAATTAATGCTGCGCAACCAGTGAGTGAAAATGTTATGCCAGCAGCCCCACAACAAGAGGTGATGGAGGATGCATTGTCTCACACAACTCAGTATAGTCCTTTTGAAGCGCCAGTGTCTGAAATAAAAGAAGAGGCTCAAGAAGAAAATAAAAGTGTTTTAATGTTTATTGTGATTTTAGCAGTAATTATAGGTGCATTTATTTTATTCTTACCAACTATTGTAAAATGGTTTTAATGAAAGAAATTGAGGTGAACTATGACCTTTGATGGTATAATAGATTTATTTTTTAAACTATTAGATGTATTAGTTGTTTGGCTAATTTTATATATAGTTTTAAAAAGTTTAAGAAAAAATGTTAGAATGGTTCTTTTATTTAAAGGGATAATTGTAATTATATTACTTAAATTAGTTAGTGAATTTTTATCGCTTGTAACGATTGGGTTTTTACTTGATATTATTATAGAGTGGGGACCACTAGCTATAATAATAATTTTCCAACCAGAAATAAGAACCGTATTAGAACAATTAGGGCGTAGTCAGTTATTAGGGCGTCATAAAGCGCTAACAGTTGATGAACGTGAAAAAGTTGTTTATGAAATAAGCAATGCAGTTGTGCATTTGAAGAAAAATTTAATTGGTGGCTTAATAATAATTGAACGAGATTCTAGTTTAAATGATTATATTGAGAAATCTAAAAAGATTTATGCAGATATTTCATCAGATTTATTAATATCAATCTTTTTCCCTAATAACCCACTTCATGATGGAGGAGTTATTGTTCAAGGTGATAAAATAACTAGTGCAGGAGCAGTTTTTCCAGTTAGTGATAGTTCTAAGATTAGTAAGCGTCTAGGAACGAGACATAGAGCCGCATTAGGGATTACAGAAACTACTGATAGTATTGCAATAATTATATCAGAAGAAACAGGCAGAATATCATTAGCTGTTGAAGGTGAACTGTTTTATAATTTGAGCTTGGATGAATTTAAATTAAAATTACTAGAAGAGTTGCGCCCAAAACGTGATATACATGAGGAGGAAACAGATGAAAAAACTACTGAAAGTATTTAAAGTTATTTTTGATTTTTTCTTCAAAATTATTAATAAAATTATTGTAGTGCCGATAAGTAAGTTAATTTATTTTATAAATAAAAAATTCGATAAACCTAGTAAAATGTTTGAAAACTGGTTATCAAAAACTAATACACTATTATTTGTTTCATTAGCGTTAGCTATTATTATATTTGTAGTTATAGATATAAGTATCTTAAATTATTCTTCTTCATCAGCTGAAGTATTAACTGGGCAAGAAGTAATAGCTTTATATGATCAAGATAACTATGTTGTAGAAGGAATACCAGAGAATGTTGATATTACTTTAATCGGAGATAAAGTTGACTTATATATTGCTTCACAATCTCCAGAAAATGCAGTTACAATTGATTTATGGGGATTAAAACCAGGGAAGCATGAAGTTGCGTTAAGTTATGATAAATACGGTGAATCAATTAGTTATAGCGTTAACCCGTCGGTAGCGACTGTTATTATTTATGAAAAAATATCAGCAAGTAAAACAGTTTCAGTTGATTTACTGAACCAAGATTCACTTGATGAAAAATATACTATTGATGATATTGAAATTAGTGAAACATCAGCTGTAATTAAAGGAGCTTCTTATAAAATTGAAGAGGTTGCAACTGTTAAAGCTTTATTGGATGTTAATAACTTACCAGAAATTAAACTGGGAGAAAAAATGGTTGTATCTACAACATTAAAAGCATATGACCAATCAGGTAATGTTGTTGATGTTGAGATAAGCCCAGCAAAATTAGATGTTGAATTGCTGATTGACTCTCCAAGCAAGACAGTTCCTTTACAAGTTATGCCAGAAGGAAATGTTGCTTATAACATGGGGATAAGTAAATTTACAATAAATGATAATACTCAAGATACAGTTACTTTATATGGTCCAGAAGATGTGTTATCTGCAATTGAATTTATTCCAGTTAAAGTAAATGTTGAAGGAATAACTGAAAGCACTGAGTTTAAAGTTCAATTGGAAAATCCAGCAGGTGTTAAGACAATGAGTATGACTAATGTTACTGTAAAAGTAGACTTATCTAATGATATAACCAATAAAGATATTGCAGGTGTTAGTATATCACAAAATAATTTAGGGCCTAATTATGGCGTCACACCGGTAGATGTAGATAGTGTAACTGTTAAATTAAAAGGAGTTACCAATGTCGTTGAAAACATAACTGCTGCTGATATTAGGGCAACAGTTGATTTACAGGGATTAGGTGTCGGAACTCACGAAGTTGAAGTTGTGGTGACCGGAACAGATCCAAAAGTGGAATATCAATCATCCGTCTTAAAAATAAAAGTTGAAATATTTGAAAAATAGGGAAACCTATTTTTTTT
>CAYJPP010000054.1:4186-5338 GCA_964372175.1 uncultured Muribaculaceae bacterium | reverse complement strand
TGGATAACCGCTGAAAGCATCTAAGCGGGAAGCCAACTTCAAGATGAATTTTCCCATATTTTAAATAGTAAGTTCCCTCAAAGACGATGAGGTTGATAGGTTAGAGGTGGAAGCTTGGCAACAAGTTGAGCTGACTAATACTAATAGAACGAGGATTTAATCATCTTATTTTTCATAAAGATAACGATAAAACGCAAAACAATTACCATGTTTTCAGAGAATTATTTTCTCTAAATTAGTGACGATAGCAAAGAGGATACACCTGTTCCCATCCCGAACACAGTAGTTAAGCTCTTTAACGGCGACGATAGTGTAAGCGAAAATAGCAAGTTGCTAATTTTTTTTTGTTTAAAAATACTAGAAATAGTATTTTTTTTATGTGTTTCAACTTGTCATTTATTTTTTTCTTTCATAAATTATAATGAAGGAGGTAAATATGGCTGTAAAAGGAATGGATATTTCATATTGGCAAGGTAACTTATCACTCGATAACTGGCGAAATATAAATGAATCTGATGTTGATTTTGCTATATTAAGATGTGCATTTACTGGATATGGTAAGTCAAAAAGTAAGGTTATTGATAAATATTTTGAAAATAATTATCTAATGGCTAAAACTGTCGGTATGCCAGTAGGGGTCTATTATTATTCTTGTGCGACTACTGTTGCAGAAGCGCTGGAAGAGGCGGACTTTGTTTTAAATTTAATTAAAGACAAACAATTAGAATATCCCGTTTATTATGATGTTGAAGATAATCATGATACTTCTAATCCTGATTATGCACCTGAGAATCAAGTGACAATAGGAAAAACTAGATTAACGGAAGTAGTTAAAGCATTTTGTAATAGAATTGAAGAGGCTGGTTATTATGTTGGAATATATGCATCTAGTAGTTGGTTTAAAAATCAATTAATTTTAAATGATTTAAAGAAGTATGATAAATGGGTCGCACAATGGAGTAACAGCAAACCTACAATAAGTCTAGGTATGTGGCAATATACATCTTCTGGTAGTGTGAACGGTATATATGGTAATGTTGACTTAAATTATGCTTATATTGATTATCCACAGGTAATTAAAGATGCTGGCTTAAATAATTTTGAAATAGTAAATGAACCAGTAGTACCTGATAAACCAGAAGTAGAAGAACC
>CAYJPP010000054.1:0-4086 GCA_964372175.1 uncultured Muribaculaceae bacterium | reverse complement strand
AAATGATAACATACTAGATGAAATTATTACACCAGAAGAAGTTAAGTCATTATTAGGAAAATTAAAAGAAATTATTGTAAGTGCTATAAAAAATATTATTAATATGTTTTTAAAAAGATGATTATTCATCTTTTTTATTGTATAATATAAATATGAGAGAATTAATTATAGAGAAACTAGATCATAAAGGAAGAGGAATTGTTAGAGTTAATGGTATTCCTATATTTGTTGAAAATGCCTTACCAGGTGAATGTGTTGAAGTTAAAGTTATTAATGAAATGAAAGGATATAAAGAAGCAGTTGTAACAAAATACGTTAAATTAAGTGAAGATAGAGTCCAACCATTATGCCCTTACTACACCAAATGTGGTGGGTGTGATATTATGCATTTAAACTATGAATCACAACTTAAATATAAAGAGGGTAAAATAGTTGAAATATTATCTAAATATAAAATTAATACAATTGTTAATAGCATTATTTTTGATAAACAATACGGATATAGAAATAAAATTACTTTAAAAGTTAAAGATAATGTAGGGTTATACAAGAAAAGAAGTAATGACATTGTATATCTTGATAAGTGTTTACTTGTTAATGATGAAATAAATGATGTTATTAAAAGGTTAAATAAAATTGAATTAAATAAAGTGTCAGAAATTGTTATAAAAGAGGCTGATAATAGGGTTTTAATGAATATTACTAGTAAAGGAACTAAACAAATAAGCGTACCTGTGAGTGGATTTTATGCAAACAATAGACACATAGATGGATATAAGTACTTAATTAAGGAATTAGATGGTTTTAAATACAATATATCTCCACTATCGTTTTTTCAAGTTAACTACACTGTTATGATAAAACTATATGAAAAAATCAAAGAATATTGTAGTTTAACAGGACAAGAGAAAGTGTTAGATTTATTTTGTGGGAGTGGAACTATTGGGATGTATTTAGCTGCGGAAGCATCAGAAGTTGTTGGTGTTGAAATAAATAAGAATAGCTTAATCGACGCCAAGATTAATGTTAAAAATAATAATATAACTAATATGAAGTTTATATTAGGCGATACAGATAAAGTTGTAAAAAAAATAAAAGGTGATTTTGATATAGTAATAGTAGATCCACCAAGAGCTGGACTTGATAAAAATACTATTTCTTGGATAATTGATAAAAGTATTAAAAAAGTAGTGTATGTTTCATGTGATCCTATGACATTAGGGCGAGATTTAAGTATATTAAGTGAACACTATAATATATTAGGTGCTACACCATTTGATATGTTTCCTAATACGCATCATGTTGAAACTGTGTGTGTATTAGTAAGAAAATAGAATTATTAAATTATGAGAGGTGTAAGAATGATTAAAGAAACCAAAAGATGTAATTGGGTATGTGATTTGGAAATTGATATTTTATACCATGATGAGGAATGGGGAGAGCCTGTTCACGATGATGTAAAATTATTTGAGTTTTTGACCTTAGAAGCGTTTCAAGCTGGATTATCATGGTTAACAATTTTAAAGAAAAGAAAAGATTTTAGAATTGCATTTGATGATTTTAAACCTGAGGTAGTTGCTTTATATGATGATAATAAAATAAGTGAATTAATGGAAAATGATAAAATAATTAGACATCAAGGAAAAATTTTAGCCGCCATTAATAATGCTAAAATGTTTATTCAAATTCAAAAAGAATATGGAAGCTTTGATAATTTTATTTGGAAATATGTGGAATATAAGCCAATTATATCTAATTATGAAAAAATTGAAGATAGGCCATCAAAGACATTATTGTCAGATAGAATTAGTAAAGATTTAAAAAAAATAGGATTTAAATTTATGGGGTCAACAACTGTATACTCGTTTTTACAAGCAACAGGTATTGTTAACGATCATACTAAGGAATGTTTTAAATATAAAGGAGTGAAATAATATGATTAAATATGAAGAGGCAAGATTAGCGCTTGAAAATGAAAAAAACGTTAGATTTTTTTTAAAACGTTATCTAGATCAAAAAAACATAGTTGAAGATAGGGAAGTAACAAAAGCTGTTGAAAAAGGGATAGAAAGTTCATTATATGATTGGTTTTATACTAATCGAAAACAAATGGTTCAATACAAGGGGGAATTATTGCCATTTAGGGATTATCTAATTGAAAAAATATCTGAGCACGTATTTGATACTCAATATAATTTGATGTGCAAATATTTACAAAGAGATCAAGTTAATACATTTTATCAACAATACGGAATTTTGTTAGGCGATTTTCATAATGAAGAACTAAAAAAAGCAGTTAAGCCATCGGTCATTAAACTTGTTGAACAGGTTTTTAGTCAAGGATTATTTGGAAAAAACCAAGATGAAATAGTAGTAGTCAATTCAGAAACAAGAGATGGAAAATCTATCAAAATAACAAAAAATGATTTTGATATGGCGTTTAGTGATATTATTAGACATGTTTTAGCAAAAAAACCAGAAATAATTACCTTAGTTAAACAAGGGATTCTTAAAGAAATGGATGACGCTTTTGGCTCAGCATCAATCGAGCAAGGGATTAGTAGATAAGATTGAATTTCAATCTTTTTTAATGTATAATTTTATACGAGGTGAGTACATGGAATATGCAGTAATAAAAACAAAATTTAAAAATATTAAATTGAGATATGAAGAAACTAGTGATGTAACAGATAAGTTATTAAAGTTAGAAGGTGCATTATGAATATAAGAGAGGAATTAATTTCTTTAAGTGAGGAAAAGTATAAAATCTTTTCTTTAAATCTTATTCCTGGCTGCGATAATATGTTAGGGGTTAGAATACCAATATTAAGGAAATTAGCAAGCAAGATAATTAAAGAAGATTATGAAGCATTTTTAAATGATGAAGAATTATATTTTGAAGAAGTTATGTTAAAAAGTTTCGTAATAACAAAATTAAAACTTCCACTTGAAGAAAAGTTTAAGTTACTAAAAATACATATACCTAAAATAACTAATTGGTCATTATGTGATAGTCTGTGTAGTAGTTTGAAAATAAAAGATGATGAAAAAATAGAATATTTTAATTTTATTAAACAGTATTTATATTCAAACAATACATATGATATTAGATTTGGTCTTGTCACACTACTAGGCTATTATATAACCGAAGAGTATTTGGAGATATCATTTAAAATATTTGATGAAGTTAAGTGCGAAGATTATTATGTTAAAATGGCTCTTGCTTGGGCAATTTCAATGTATTTTGTAAAATATCCTGATGAAACAATGATATATTTAAAAAATAATAGTTTAGATGTTTGGACATATAATAAGTCTTTACAAAAGATTATAGAATCTTATGCAGTCTCTGCTGATACTAAATGTAAAATTAAAGAAATGAAAAGAAAATGAAAATAGATAAGCTTAGTAAGGAAGATAAATTATTTGTAAAAAATAATTTGGATAGATTAAACAGAAATATGAATACATACTTTTTAAATATATATGAGTTCAATTTGTTAAGCAATCTATTAAATAGGAATTATAAAGTATTTAATGAAAATATCGAGAAGAAAGTGATTTATATTAACAAATTAGAAATATCATTACTTAAAATCACACCTAAAACTAAAAGAAAACTGGAACATAAAGATTATATGGGGGCTATCTATAACCTAGGAATTAAAGAAGAAAAAATCGGAGATATAATATGTGCTGATGAAGGTTATTTATATATTTTTAAGGATATGGTTAATTACGTTATAAACAATTTAACTATGGTTGGAAATATACCTGTTACAGTTGAAGAAATTGATATAGACACACAATTAAATAAATCTTTTTTGTTAACTAATATTCATGTTTCCTCTTTACGCAATGATATTATTTTAGCTCATTTATTTAATATAAGCAGAAAAGAAACTTTAAATAAAATTATGACAGGGGACTTATTTATAAATTCTATTAATATAAATAAAGGAGTTAAAGAAGTTAAAATAGATGATATTATAACCTTAAAAAAATGTGGGAAATTTAAAGTATTGTCGTATAAAGTAAGTAAAAAAAATAAATACATTGTTGAAATAATGTTATATAATTAATAGA
>CAYJPP010000053.1:0-5366 GCA_964372175.1 uncultured Muribaculaceae bacterium | reverse complement strand
ATAAAACATTCACAGAAGAAGAAGTAAATCAAATAGATTTATATAGTAAAGAACCAGTAATAGCGGCAGATAATTTATATAGAAATATGAATTTTGAAAGCTTAGAAAGTATTCAAGAATTTGGAACTTTCCAAGGAACAGGTTATTATTTTAATGAATAGTATAGAATACCAAATTTTTGGTATTTTTTTGTATACATTTTTAAAACTTATGATATAATATTGTGAAATGGAGGAGTATTTATGAAAAAAATAGGAAATTATTTATTAGTAATGATGATTTTGGTTCAATATTTAACGCCAGTTATGGCATTTGAAGAACAGCCGACTATCAACATTACAAAAGTTAAACAAGGAGAAAGAGAGTTAGCAGAATCTACTGACGGGATGAGAGAATATGTAATAGATGGATATGAATATGTATCGGTTGAGTATGAACTTACAAATATGGACCCAAATAAAACATATTATCTTAATCAAAATGGAAATATTTATCAATACTATGGTCCGTTAACTGGTGGTGGGGCACCTGTTAATATTTCAATTGAATCTGGGAAATCTTATACCTTAGCTATCTGTGGCGATAGTGAATGTAATGAAATGTATTCACAGTCAACAATTAATTTAAAACTAGGTTATTATGAACAAATAAAAAACAGTAAAATTTTTGTTACTAATATTAGTCAAGGCGGGAAAGACATTATTTCTAGTGAAAATAAATTTACGGTAAATGATAAACAAAATATTGAATTTACATTTATAGGTACTAACTTAATTGATGATGCTTACTATAATGTTACGACAGGTGCAGGTAATAGTAAAAAATATTTAGGTAGTGAGTTAGAAAAAGGAATAATCCATGGGTGTATATATAATCCTATTGACGGATTTTATATAAGTGCAGGATGGGACATTATCTGGTATCCTGTAACGTATTTTGATGGTGTGAATTATACTGATATTCAAATGGAGTTTGTAAGTGATGCCCAAATAACAGATTTTAGTTACAATATGTCATACAGTCACCCAGATGGAAGTATTGAAAAGTCTGATATTCAGTATCAAAATTATTATGTTATTGATTCTGTATTTCACAAACAAACAGGACCGCTTCAATATATGATATCAGGTACAGGATATGAAGATAAGGATTATACTGTATTAGTTGAAGTGGAAAAGGGAACAGAAAAAACAAGTTTTACTAAAACAGTAAATGGTTTAAGTTTAAATAGTAGTTATTTCTTTAATATGCCTGATGATATATTTGAGATTAATAAGGAAACTAATCCTTCTATCGCATCTACATATAATGTGACTATAACAATAGATTACTTATCAAAAGCAAGTGAATATAAATATACATCAGTTGGAAATGATGTAATGATTAATGCCGAGATGTTTTTTGAAGATGGAAAGAAAAATTTATCAGCGTTTAGTGGGGCTGGTAGCGCATATTTCTTAGGTGGTTTTTATGAAACTAATAATTTAGTTTTTCAAAAATATAGTAATATTTATATGAATTATCGTGGTGTTGGATTTAAAGATAAAGACTATAAATATGAACTACAATATAGTAATGCTCCTGCTTTTGGTGGGGAAGTATTAGAAACTGGAATGATTAATGGTAAAACATTTAATGAAATAGGTGTTTTATTTGAAGTTGATAATTATAAAAACTATTCTAACCCTAGGTATAGTTTAACTATATATGATGGTGAGGAACTTGTTTTTTCATCAACTCCTGCTTTAAATCTTTTAAATGATCCAACGCTTGCTAATATAAGTTTATCATCAAATGATAAAACCCTTTATTTAAGAACGGGTGATTATTCATATGTTGCAACAAGAAATGCTTCATTACAAGCAAGTGTGTCAGGTTTAGGATTTGAAGATTCTAAAACTTATAATTTTGAGTATTGTGTTGCTCAAATAAAAGGTGATGTTCGTGAGAAAGACGACTGTGAGACGGTGAGTTTTACAGGTAAGTCAGTTAACGAAGGCACTGCCACTTTAAATTACGATAAACCGATCGATCCAGAAACAACTGAATTATCGATTTATACTTATATCAGTTCGATATACGCACAAGGCGGTTTTGATGTAACATTACTTGATAGTAAAGATTTATTTCCAAATTTGGGATATTATGAAGTTGATAATTTAAATGACTTAATTAAAATAAGGAAAGATACAAATGTTGTTGAATTCATAAATAATATTGAAGTTGCTCAAAATGGTTCTGTTAAAATATTTGATAAAGATGGAATTAATCAAATAGTTGATAAAATAGGAACCGGTATGATTGCAAGGGTAATTGATGCAAATGGTTTTAGTATAATTGATTTGGATATGGTTGTTAATGGAGATACAAACGGAGATGGAAATGTTTCAATAACGGATTTAGTTAAGGTGAATAGACATTTAAATACAGAAGATAAGTTAATTGGTGTGTATGAAAAAGCTGCTAATGTTTCTGGAAGTGGAACGACAAATCTTAATGACTTACAAAAAATAGCTAACGATTTAGCTCGTATAGAGGAGTTGAACTAAATATGAAGAAGGTTATATATACATTATCAATATTATGTGCTCTTTGTATAAGTGATGTTGTTTTTGCTAGTAGTTTTAAAACTGAACTAGTTGGAGAAGAAGAGTTTAAAACAGAAATAACTTTATATTTAGAAGTATCTGAAATAACTGATTTTACTGGTTCTTGTAGCGGGCTATGCGGCTTAGTTGGAAAACTTAATTACGATACTTCGAAATTAGAACTAATTTCAATAAATTCATTAGAAGATTTTGAACTGATTAATGGAGAAAATGTTGTTTTATATAAAAACGAGGGTATTAATACAACAAAAAATATATTGGAATTAAATTTTAAAAACAAAGGATTAAAGAGTGAGGAAGCAACTGTTGTTTCTTTAATTAATATTGTTGCTAGTGATGGTGGGAAGGATATAATGACTGCAGATGTTTCCAAAACTATTAAACTAGAAAAAAGTTCTATTATAGATATAGTAACTTCAACGTTTGATAGGAATTATTTAAAAAGTATTGAACTTAGTACAGGTGTATTGAAATTTGATAAAGATACTTTTATTTACAATATAAATGTTTCTTATGAAACGACAGAAATGATAATAACTGCTGATGCTTTTGATAGTAATTCTATTATAACTGGTAGTGGTAAAAAAACATTAAATGTAGGATTAAATGTTATTAAAATTAGTGTTGAGTCAACTTCTGGTGATATTAAAACATATACATTAAATATTACTAGACAACTAGAAGATGAAATAATAACCGAACCTACTGATAATCAAACTGATGAACCAACAACAAATGATACAACCCAAACTGGTGAAAATAATAATACTTTAATCATTATTATTGTGGGAATATTAATTAGTGCTTTCGTAGTTAAAATGTTAATCAAAAAAAATAAATAATAGCGTACTCAATTCATATTGAGTACTTTTTATAACAACTTTGATATTATAATGAATAATATATAATGGAGCAATTTATTAATGGGTAATTAACCAAAAATAAAAATTAGTTATCAACTTGACTGGAAATCGTTATTTTGGTATAATATTTAAGCAAGGGAGGGAAGTTTATGGAAGAGAAAAAAGAAGTTTTAGCGGAAACAGAAAAACAAGTAAAAGAAGATGTGAAAGTTTTAGCTAAACAAGATGCAAAAGAGGGTAAGAAAACAACTAAGAAAAAAGAAGAAAAAGAAACAAGTGGAAATATTTTCAAAACAGTTTTTAATATCATTTTTTGGGTAGCTCTTATCGGTTTAGCGGCAATTTGGTTAACTGAGTTTATCTTAGTAAGAAACGAAAAAGAACCTATGTTTTGTTTAGAAGAAAAAACTCATGAGTTTACTGATGGTACTGTTACAGAATGTATTGGCTTAGGTTACAAAGTATTTGATTATAACAGAACATCAATTAATGCAACTGAATTTGGACCATTTTTTATAGAAATGCAAGAATAAAGAGGAATAAATGGATTTTAGAGATATAACAGAGTTTATTAAAGATATGTCAAAGTATTTGATTGTAATAGTTGTAATATTAGTTGTAGCTATTTATGTAATATCTTTGCAACAGGTGGTTGGGCCTTCTATGAGCCCTACATTAGTAGATGGTGATATACTTTTATTAAGTAAGATCCATTATAAATTGTTTCCGGTTAACAAAGGAGATGTAATTGCTCTTAGTTATGATGATACTAAGTTTTTAATTAAACGAGTTATTGGCTTACCGGGGGAAACAATTTCATATAAAGATAATGTGTTATATATTAACGGTGAAGGTTTAAATGAAACTTATTTAAATGGAGTAACCACTGAGGATTTTGATTTAAAAGACTTAGGTTATGATGTTATACCAGAAGATATGTACTTTGTTATGGGAGACAACAGAGGGGACTCACTGGATAGTAGAGATCCTAGTGTTGGTCTTGTGAGTAAAGATGATATCATCGGGAAAACATTGGTTAAAATATGGCCATTAAATGATTTTAAAATTATAAAGTAAGGAGAGAGGAATATGAGTAAAAGAAAAATTATAGCTATTGCGTTGTTTATATTTTTCAGTTTATTTATTTTCACATTCGCGAATCCTGGGGATCCTGGTTTAGAACCAGTCGAACCAGTTGAAAATGAAACTGATACAACTGAACCAGATGTAACTCAACCTGATACAACTACTCCTGTTGTAACTGAACCTGATACAACAGATGATACTCCGGATATTGATACAGCTCCAACTGTTTCAGTAGTTCCAAGTAGAGTATTAGTATTAGAAGGCAGAGCTTATGATGTTTTAACAGGTGTAACTGTAATTGATGATAATGATACATTAACAGCAGTTCCAAGTATAACATCAGCAGGTGTACCAACTTTAACAGTAGGTACGTATACGATTATTTATACGGCTACTGATACAAGCGGAAATGTAGCTAGTGCGAGTAGAACATTAGTTGTCTTAGATCCAGATGGAGATGAAGATGGTGATGGATTTACTAATGAAGAAGAAATGGAAGAAGATAATACAGATCCAGAAGATTTTGATTCTCACGGAGATGTTGTTTTACCAACTATTACTTTAATTGGAGCAAATCCTATGGATATTGAGGTGTTTGATCCATATGTTGAAGAAGGCGTTGCTATTACAGTAGATTCTCATGATACAGTAACAACTTTAAATGATGTAATCATAACAGGTACTGTCGAAACTGATGATTTAGGTAATATAATAGTTACTTATTCAATAACAGATTTATGGGGACAAACAGCAACAGTTGAAAGAACTGTAAATATTGAAGATACAACAAAACCAGTAATTAGTTTAA
>CAYJPP010000052.1:0-5442 GCA_964372175.1 uncultured Muribaculaceae bacterium | reverse complement strand
AATGTATGAAGAAGGTCTTGAAAAAGGTCATAAGCAAGGTGTTAAAGTTGGTCACAAACAAGGAATTAAGCAAGGAGAGTTAAAAAAGCAAAAAGAAATAGTTATATCTATGTATAAAGATGGATTAGACTTAAAAACTATCTCTAAATATAGTGAATTAACAGAAAAAGAAATAAAAAATATAATCGCACATTAGTGTGGTTTTATTTTGGATATAATGTTGTATTTTAATTAAAATTACTTTATAATAATGGTGGTGATTTAAGTGGAAAAAATAATAATGATTAAATATGGTGAATTAACAACTAAGAAAGGCAATAGAAATGTATTTATTAACCTATTAGAAAAAAATATAAAAAATATTCTAGATAATAAAATAACAAAAGATAGAGTTAGGATGTATATTGAGTATAAAACAGATGAAGATATCAATAAATTAAAAAAAATATTTGGTATTCATGGTATAGTTTTGGCTTATAAAGTTAAAACTAATATTGAAGAAACTATATTAGAGTTATTAAAAAATCAAAAATTTAACACCTTTAAAGTAGTAACAAATAGAGCTAATAAAAATTTTCCTATTCCTTCTATGGAATATAACAATGTTATAGGCGGCTTAGTTTTAAAAAACTTTAAATGTAAGGTTGATGTTCACAATCCTGAATTATATATTAATATTGATATTAGAGAAGAGATTTATATTTATTTTAATGAAGTAAGAGGATTAGGTGGTTATCCAGTTGGAGTACAAGGTAAAGGTCTATTAATGTTATCTGGTGGGATTGATTCCCCGGTTGCTGGTTACTTGGCAATGAAAAGAGGTATTAATTTAGATTGTGTTTATTTTGATTCCCCACCACATACATCTATTGAAGCGAAAAATAAAGTAAAAAAATTAACAACAATTTTAAATGAATATTCTGGGAATATAAGATTGTTAGTAGTTCCGTTTACTAAATTACAAGAAGCAATTTATAAAAATGTCCCTTCTAATTATAATATAACCATATTAAGAAGAATGATGTATAGAATTTGTGAACGATTAAGTTTAAAAAACAATTGTAAAATTATAATAAACGGTGAATCAATAGGGCAAGTTGCCTCACAAACATTAGCTAGTATGAGTGTTATAAATAATGTAACAACAATGCCTGTTATAAGGCCGGTAGCGTGTTTAGATAAGTTAGAAATTATTGATATAGCTAAAAAAATTAATACATATGAAACAAGCATATTGCCATTTGAAGATTGTTGTACTATATTTGTTCCTAAACATCCTGTTATAAATCCGAAATTAGAAGAATGTTTAAAATATGAGCAATTCTCATACCAACAACTAATTGATGAGTGTGTTGATAATGCTGAAATAGTTGATTTAACTAAGCAAGTAAATAAATATTTATAACCAAAAATTACCAGTAAAAAAAATAAATAATTTTACCAAAAGTACACAATATATAAGTGTACAGGAGGTGAAACAAATGAATAAAAATTTACAAAACTTAGTTGTACCTGGTGCTAAACAAGCTATTGATAAAATGAAATATGAAATAGCTAGTGAATTAGGTGTTAACTTAGGACCAGATGCTACTAGCCGTGCTAACGGATCTGTTGGTGGAGAAATCACTAAAAGATTAGTTAAAATGGGTGAACAACATTTAGGTGGATACCAATCAAAATAATTTAAAATAGATAGCACCTTAGCTATCTTTTTAGTTATAATTGCCACTCATACAAATATAAATAAAATCCACACTATATATAGGAGGTGGATTTATGAATAAATTAATTGTACCCGGTTCAAAACAAGCTATGGAAAATTTAAAATATGAAATAGCACGTGAACTAGGAATTGTTTTAGGGCCAGACCAAACGTCAAGAAATAACGGAACAGTTGGCGGAGAAATGACTAGAAGATTAGTAGAACTAGGGAAAAAATATTGTAACTAGCTTCTATTTTAAGTTATTTATACACTTTTATAAAGTGTATTTTTAAAGGACTTCATCTATTAATCCATAATTTAATGCTTCATTTGAACTTAAAAAATAATCTCTTTCAGTATCAAGTTCAATTTCTTTTATATCCTTATTTGTATTACTTGCTAAAATTCTATTTAATTTATCTTTTGTTTTTAATATGTGTTCAGCAGCGATTTTAATTTCAGTTGCTTGCCCTTGGACGCCACCTAGTGGTTGATGTATCATTACTTCACTATTAGGTAAACAATATCTTTTCCCTTTACTACCTGCTGATAGTAAAAATGCTCCCATAGACGCGGCTAATCCTAAACAAATGGTTGAAACATTACTTTTAATAAAATTCATAGTATCAAATATTGCGAATCCAGCGGTAACACTTCCTCCTGGTGAGTTTATATATATACTAATATCATCATGACTAATTGAATCTAAATATAATAATTGGCCAACAATGATGTTAGCTAAGTTATCATCTATCTCCCCTGTTAACATTATAATTCGATCTTTTAATAATCTTGAATAAATATCATACGCTCTTTCTGAATTATTTGTTTTTTCAATTACTGTTGGTATTAACATTTAAAACCTCCTCCTTATTATAATAGTTAAAATTTAAGTAATTATGAAAAATATTTGTCGACAATTTTTTTAAACTAATGACAAATACTTTTTTTTTTGATAAAATGTAATTAATAGGAGAGTGAATAAAATGGATAGAAAGATAAAGGTTGTTTATAAAAAGGATCTAATAAAAGAATTTGCGGTAGATACAAGATTTGAAGATATTGCAAAAAGTTTTCAAAATGAATTTAGTTTTCCTATTTTAGCGGCAAGAGTAAATAATGAAATAGAAAATTTAGATAAAGTGTTAGAAAAAAAATGTGATATAGATTTTTATGATCGTAGTAGTTTAATTGGAAATGAAATCTACGCTAGTGGGATACAGTTTTTAATGACTGCGGCATTTTATAAAGTTTTTAATGATGTAAATGTCGTAATTCAAAACTCAGTTAACAATGGTGTTTTTTGTGAAACTGATAAAGAAATCAGTGCGGATGATTTGAAATTAGTTAATGATAAAATGTTAGAGATGATTAAAGATGATTATAAATTTGTTAGTTTAAGTGTTTCAAGAAGAGATGCAATTAATTTTTTCAAATCTAAAAATAGAAAAGATAAAGTTCATTTGTTAAAATATGTTAGTAACAGTTTAATTACACTATATCGAATTGATGATTACTATGATTATTTTTTTACAGAACTACCTGTTAGTACTAGGTATGTAGACGAATTTAAATTAAAATATATTGGTAAGAATGAGTTTGTTTTAACTTATCCAACTAGTGCACATCCAGGAAGTGCATTAGAGTTTAAAAAACATGATAAGTTAGTTGATAGTTTTGCTGAATACGCAGCTATGTGTAAAAACATTGGAATAACAAATGTTTCAGATTTAAATGAAATAGTTTCTGTTGGACAATATAACTATGTTATCCAATTAGCAGAGGCATATTACAATAGCCAACTAGCAAGTATTGCTGATACAATCGATAAGAAAAAGAATGTTAAAATAATTTTGTTAGCAGGTCCTTCTAGTAGCGGGAAAACAACAACTTCAAAAAAACTAGCGATTTACTTGCAGGCAAGAGGATATAGAACACATAGCGTCTCAACTGATGATTACTTCTTTAATTTAGTAGATACCCCTAAAAAAGAAAATGGGGAATATGATATTGAATCAATTAAAGCAGTTGATACTGATTTGTTTAACAAACATTTGTTAAAATTATTAGCAGGAGAGAAAGTACTATTACCGGAATATAATTTTGTTTTAGGTCAAAGGGAATATAAAAACAGAAATTTACAACTAGCAGATAAAGATATAATAGTAATTGAAGGTTTACACGCTTTAAATAATGAATTAACAATGGCCTTAGATGATAAAGCTAAATTTAAAATTTATATTAGCCCATTAACACAATTAAATATTGATGATCATAACCGTATTCATACAACGGATACAAGAAAGTTAAGAAGAATTATAAGAGATAATAAATACAGAAATTATAACTCTTCTCAAACATTGAGTAACTGGAAGAATATAACAGAGGGTGAATTAGAGTATGTTTATCCATATCAAAATGAAGCAGATGTAGTTTTTAATTCAGCGTTGTTATATGAGATAGGGGTTTTAAAAACATTTGCTGAGCCTTTATTGTTTTCAGTAAATGAAGATGATGAAATGTATCCAGAGGCAATTAGGTTAATTAATTTACTTAGAAATTTCTTGCCTATTCCATCTGATGATGTTCCAAAAGAATCTGTATTAAGAGAATTTATAGGTGGTAGTATATTTAGAGAGGAAGAAAAATAATGATAAAAGTAGCAATAAACGGTTTTGGTAGAATAGGAAGATTGGTTTTTAGAATTATGGAAGAAAACCCTAATTTTGAAGTTGTAGCAATTAATGATTTAACTGATGCAGAACAATTAGCTTATTTACTAAAATATGATAGTAATCATAGAAATTATAGAATCAATGAAATTACTAATGATGAAAATAATATTATAATTAACGGAAGAAAAGTTAAAATATTTAGTGAAATGGACCCAACTAATTTACCTTGGGGCGAACTTGGTATTGATCAAATATTTGAATGTACAGGTAAATTTACAGAATATGAAAAAGCTGAATCACATATTAAAGCAGGAGCTAAAAAAGTTATTATATCTGCTCCTGGTAAGAATATGAAAACAGTAGTTTATAATGTTAATGAAAATATATTAACTAATGAAGATATAATAATCTCAGCAGCTTCATGTACAACAAATTGTTTAGCTCCCGTAGTTAATGTTATTAATAAAGAATTTGGAATTGTTAAAGGTTATATGACAACAGTACATGGATATACTAATGATCAAGCAATATTAGATGTTGCCCATAAAAAAGGTATTAAAGCAAGAAGAGGACGAGCAGGTGCGATGAATATTGTTCCTTCATCAACTGGTGCGGCTAAAGCCTTAGGACTAGTTATTCCAGAATTATTAGGGAAATTAGATGGTAGTGCGTTAAGAGTACCAACACCAACTGGTTCAGTTGTTGATTTAACTTTGGAACTTTCTAAAAATGTTACAAAAGAAGAAATTAATAATGCTTTAAAAGCTAATACAAACGAAACATTAGAATATACAGAAGATCCAATTGTATCATCTGATGTTATAGGAAGAAGTTGTGGATCATTAGTAGATGGTTTATTAACTGATGTATTAGAAGTAGATGGTAAACAATTAGTTAAAGTAGTATCATGGTATGATAATGAAATGAGTTATTCATATCAAATGGTTCGTACTGCATTATATTTATATAATATTTAACATAAAAGCGATATTTCGCTTTTTTTGTTATCGAAGTATTTACTGATATAATTATTTGATATATAATATCTCTAATTAGGGAGGGCA
>CAYJPP010000051.1:0-5899 GCA_964372175.1 uncultured Muribaculaceae bacterium | reverse complement strand
ATTATTTGTTACTGGTATAACAATAGCTGCTAATATACCTAATATAACAATAACTGCTAATACCTCAACTAGTGTGAATGCTTTTTTCATAAATATCCTCCAATATACTTTCCTATATTTAAATATTAGCATATTTATACATTTTTTTCAAGTATTTAACATAAAAAAATCTAATTACAAATGTATATGACGGTTAAATAATTATATATCAAACAAAAACCACACTAAGGTGGTTTAATTAAATTCAATATCTATTATATCATTAACACTTATTAATTCATTATCCATTGTAATTAAACTAGTTTTATTACGCCCAATAATTTTCTTAGTTACTTTCTTATCTTTTAAAGTAATAACAACATCTGCTTTATAAACATATCTAGATGATGAAAATATTTGATTTATTTTTTGATTAACATTTAATTCAAACTTAGGCTTAACATCTTCTTTTACTTCCTTTTTATTTTCATAAAATACTTCATTATTATTAGTTATTTTTTTATCTATTTTATTAGCAAATACTTTTGGCAATTTTTTTTCCATGCCCTCACCTCTAATTAAGTATATTCTAAAAAAATTAAAATATTATAATAAAAAACTTTTGCATAATACAAAAGTTTAAAATAGTGTTAATTGGCTAGATTCACTCATACCATCTAAGATTCCCATTAATCTAAATTTTTCAATTAATGTTCCAGATACCTTAGCTCTTTTTTGTAAATCTTCAATACTTAAAAATTCACCTTTTTCTCTTTCTGAAACTATTTTTTTAGCAACAGTATCTCCTAATCCTTCAACAGTTGAAAAAGGAGGGATTAAAGTCATATTATCATCATCAACTAAAAAATTAGTTGAATGACTTCTATATAAATCAATATTAGCTATTTTAAGTCCACGTGCACTTAACTCTAAACCTAACTTTAACGTCTCTAAAACATTATTATCTTTATTAGAAGCATCGTAACCTTTATTAGATAATTCAATAACTTTATACTTTATTTCTTCATAACTTTTCATCATGGTTTCAATATCAAAATCCTTAGCTTTAGTTGAAAACCAAGAAGCATAGTAATAATGAGGATAATGAACTTTATAATATGCTATTCTAAATGCACTCATAACATATGCTGTTGCATGTGCTTTTGGAAACATGTATTTTATTTTATGACATGAATCAATGTACCATTCTTCAATTCCGGCTTCTTTCATATCAGCAACAAATCCACTCCATGTCTCAGCATCTTTTGAAGCTTTTCCTTTACGAACAAACTCCATAATTTTAAAAGCTTTGATCGGTTTCATACCTTTAAACATTAAATATACCATTATATCATCACGACAACCAATAACTTCTTTAAAAGGAACAATATTATTTTTAATTAATTCCTGAGCATTACCAACCCAAACATCAGTCCCGTGTGATAATCCTGATATTTTAATCAACTCAGCAAATGTAGTAGGTTTAGTTTCTGATACCAAGGCTACGGTAAACCCAGTCCCAAATTCAGGTATTCCAAGTGTACCAGTTTCACATAAAATTTGATCTCTTGTTACACCTAATGGTTCAGGGGATAAAAATATTCCCATAGTTTTTTTATCATCTAATGGCACTTTTGTAACATCATGCCCTGACATATCTTGGATTAATCTTAGCTGTGTCGGGTCAGAATGACCTAAAATATCTAGTTTTAATAAACATTCTTCAATAGCGTGATAATCAAAATGACTAGTTCTCCAAGCTGCTGCTTCTTTATCAGCTGGTAATTGATATGGTGTGAAATCAAATACATCCATATAATCAGGAACAACAATTATTCCTCCTGGGTGTTGCCCTGTTGTTCTTTTAACCCCTACACAACCAGAAGCTAATCTTTCAACCTCAGCTGATCTAGCAGTTATACCTTTATCTTCAAAATAACCCTTAGCAAAACCATAAGCAATATTATCAGCAACAGTTCCAATTGTACCGGCTCTAAATACATTATCTTCTCCAAATAAAACTTTGGTATATTCATGTGCAGCAGATTGATTTAAATCAGAAAAATTCAAATCGATATCTGGTACTTTATCAGCATTAAAACCTAGAAAAGTCGCAAAAGGCATATCATTACCATCTTTATACATTAATTCGCCACACTTAGGGCATTTATGATCTGGTAAATCAAATCCACTTAAATATTCATCTGATAATTTAACACCATCAAGTTCAAAAATACTATGTTTACAACTTAAACATCTATAATGTGAAGGAAGTGGATTAACTTCTGTAATCCCCATCATCGTTGCTACAAATGAAGAACCAACCGATCCTCTTGAACCAACTATATAGCCATCATCATTAGATTTTTTAACTAGTTTTTGTGATATTAAATAGATAACATCAAAGCCACCACCAATAATACCACCCATAGTTTTTTTAACTTTTTTTCCTAAATCTTTATCTGATAATGAAGATGCCTCTTCATCAGTTGCTAATACATAATCTTTAACTGCATTAGAAACACTTTCATATCCATTAACTAATACCTCATGAAGTTTACTATAAAATTCACTATCTGTAAAATTAAGATTAATATTTTTAATAACATTAATAATTGAATCACCATACAATTCCTTAGCAATTCTCTCCTCAATACTATAAGGTAAAGGATTACCATACCACTCACTAGCTTTGTTATAAACTAAATCAGTTGTTATTTGTTGTGAATTTTCCATATGTGGCGAGAAAGGAACTCCTTTTGTATCAATTATAACTTCAATAATATCAATCATATCAACTATTTTATTAGGGTTAGTAATAACTAATTCTTCTTTTAAATTGACATCTAAAAAACTAAAACATTCTAACATTTCATCAGTTGTTCTGAAATAATTAGATGGTATTTTTGTTATATTATTTCTTGATAAAGGATGTCTTCCCCCACCAGGAACTTTTTGATTAGTAATAACTTCTCTATATACTCTATCTTCATCATTAATGTGATGAACATCCCCACTAGCTACTATTAACTTTCCGCATTCCTTAGTTGTTCTTATAATCTTGTTAACAGTTTCTAATAATTCACCTTTTGAACCAAAATCCCCCATTTGCAATAAATGGTCATAGCAGTCTAACGGCTGAACTTCAACATAATCATAAAAATTAATTATATTAATCAATTCTTCTTCTGTTTTACTCCTAGCTTGAACGAATACTTCTCCGTTATAACAACCACTACCAAATAATAAACCTTCTCTTAGATTAGATAATTCACTACGCAATATTTTCGGTGTTTTGTGCAAATATTTAGTACTTGCATAAGAAAGTATTTTAAATAAGTTTTTTAATCCAACTTTATTTTTCGCTAAAATATTAATATGAAATTCCCTACCATATTTATGGATTTCTTCTTTTGAAACCAATTTACTTAAATCATTAATTGTTTCAAAATTTCGATCAGCCAATTTTAATAGCATTTTACTAAATATTAAAGCAGTTGCTTCTGAATCGTAGTCTGCTCTGTGGTGAGCAGATTCATCAAATTCTATACCATATCTTTTTACTAATGCTGATAAACTATGTCTAGCAAAATTATTATCCATAGTTCTACTAAGTTCTAAGGTATCAATCACTGTATTTTTAAATACACCTAAATTATATTTTTTATATGCCATCTCAATAAAAGAAATATCAAACTTTGCATTATGCGCAACTACTGGTAAGTCACCTGTCCACTCGATGAAACGTTTAACAACATTTTCCTCAGTATCTTTGTCCTCTAACATACTATCAGTAATATTAGTTATTTCAGTTATTTTTTTAGGTAAAGGGCGACCCGGATTAATAAGTTCGTCAAAACGGTCAACTATCTCGCCATTTCTTACCTTAACACCACCAATTTCAATCATAGAATCTTCCCCACCAGCATTAAAACCAGTAGTTTCAACATCAAATACAACATAAGTAGAGTCATGCAAATTATCATCAGTACCTCTAATTACAATATTTACAACATCATCAATTAAAGATAACTCAATACCATAAATAACTTTAAAAGGTTCTTCACCTTCTTTTAATCCTTTATTATGTCTCGTTACAAAATTAAATGCATGTGGATAAGCATGAGCGGAGTTATGATCAGTTATAGCAATACCTCTATGCCCCCATTTAATCGCTTGTTTAATTAATTCGACATCATCACAAATCCCATCCATTTGGCTCATTTTAGTATGAGTATGTAGTTCAACTCTTTTTAAAGGTGAATTGTCAACTCTTTTAACAACTTCTTTTTCAACTACATTTATATCTCTAATGTTTAAAACAATTTCATTCGCATATTTATCATTTTTAGTATATCCTCTTATCCTAAACCATCCACCAGGCTTAAGTCTTTTTTTTAAGTATGAAAACTCATCTTCTTTTTTGGTAAATACCTTAGCATACATGCTATCTTCAAAATCAGTTATTTTCAATGTAATGATCTTAAAATCTGATTTGGGTGATTCAAAAATATCCACAGCAAATAAAAAACACTCTAAACTAACATTATCTTCTTCAATATAAGTGTCTGAAATTTTATGAGTAACTCTATCAATGAAACTACCTTTTATTTCAATTGGTTCTTTTGGCTTTTCTATTACTATATCAGCCTTCTTAGCACTGTTTATTTCCTCAACTATTGCTTTTCTTAATTCTTCATCAATAGTTATATTAAACTTAATTTTATCAAACCCCGCACTATCTAGCAAGTTATAAAATTCTTTTTCAATAGCTTTAAATTTCATTTCCTCAGCTTTACTGGCAACCATTATATCTATGTTCTCATTAATAACAATATCTTTACCTATAAACTGCTTTAATAAAGGTGAATCACTTGCTTTAACACCTAAATAATGTTCATAATACTGCTTTAACTTATCAAAGTTTTGATTATTAATAGAGAACTTTACATTAACCTCATAGTTTTTAAAATTTTCCTCTAAACACTTTATAAAGATAAAATACAAATCTACATCTAAAATTTCCGGTAGTTCTATATAAAAATCATATTTAGTTTTCTCTTTATTACCAACTATTTTCGTTAATTTACCATCTTGAAATTTACATTTTTCAGCAATAGGAAATTTAATTTGTTCTAAAAGCATATCTAACTTGTTCATAACTTCACCTCTATAAATATTTAATAAAATGTGGGACAAATATTATAAGTCCACATATAATTGCAGCCAAAGCAAACACTAAAACCGCACCAGCTGATGTATCCTTAGCAACTTTTGCTAACTTGTTATATTCGGGAGAACAAATATTAACTGTATTTTCAATAGCAGTGTTTATTAGCTCGCTTCCAATAACAAGTGAGAATAATAAAACACATATAATCCATTCATTAGTACTAATGCCAAATAATAAACCACATATAATTACAGTTAACATAATTATAAAGTGTATTAACATATTGCGCTCTTTTTTTATCCCTGATATTATTCCAATACTAGCGTTTTTAAAACTATTTATTATACTTTTATTTTTCATTTACTCACCCTCTAAAAACCTTTGCAATATAATGATAACATATTTTTTTTAATTTGTCTTAACTATAATCGATTTTTAAATAATATCTACTCTTCATTATTAAGTTCTGTCTAATAACATCAATTACACACAAAAATAATTTTGTTTACTAAATTTCAAAAAAAGCAGACTGTTTTTTGTCTCCTTTTATCATTTAACTTCATATTGCGTAATTATACTATTTACTTGTTTTGTTGATAAACCTGTAATATCAGATATGAGGCCAATATCTATATTTTTATTATACATAGATATAACGATTTCTTTTTTTGTTGTTTTAATCCCTTGTTCATGACCTTCTTCATACATTTTATTCTTACTTGTTGCTACATCACATTCATATATCAT
>CAYJPP010000050.1:0-5992 GCA_964372175.1 uncultured Muribaculaceae bacterium | reverse complement strand
CCTCCATTCTCATTATATCACTACAAATAATAATTGCAAGATATAATTGAATTTTTTTATATTAAGTGTTATAATTATTCAGGTGGTAGTATGAAAAAAATATATATAATATTGTCTTATTCTGGAACAATGCCAGCAAAAGTTATCCGTTTATTTACAAAATATGAATATGCACATACTTCATTAGCGATTAATAAGACATTAAAAAAAATGTATAGTTTTGGAAGAAGAACTGTTAATAATCCTTTAAACGGTGGCTTTATTATTGAAAATATAAATGGTGAATTTTATGAAAAATTTAACAACACTTATATAAGAGTTCATGAATTAGAAATACCATATTTTAAATATATGAAACTTAAAAACTATCTACATAAATATGAAAAAAATCCTGAAAATTATGATTATGATATGCTTGGTTTTTTTACTAAAATAATTAACTTAAACATAAAAAGAAAAGATAAATATGTATGTAGTCAGTTTGTTGGTGAGGCTTTAAGTGAAACAAATATCCATGACTTTGGTAAACCAGCTGAACAAATAAGACCATTAGATTTTAGTGAGTTACCTTATAAAATAGTTTATGAAGGAAGTTTAAAAGAATATAATTATAAAAGAATTTAAAAAAGAGTTTTGAACTGAACCCCATTTCTTATCTCCAAGAAATAGAGTTCATATCATTCAAACTCTTTTTTTATTAAAATGAATAATCTAAAAATATATCCCCTTCTTCTGTTTCTTCTAAGGAGTATAATTTTAGTATCCAATGTCCGTCGTCATCTTGTTGATAATATCCTTTACCAGTTACCCAAGTATTTTCTTCTGGATAGCCATTTTCATAATATATCTCTAATCCAGCTAAACCATCATTCCCACAACAACCAGGTGTATTTCTAATTATATAAAAATCCCCCGCTTCATTAAAATAATAATCAACATATATTATACCTTCTATTTGTATTTCCATTCCTTCATAGTCTTCTGGGTTAAAATACATATCACTAGTATAATTTATAAAAACTTTATCTTCAATTATATATGGGTTACCAGTACCAGTTGTAGGTATTTCTATATCAGTTTTACTTTCACATCCTATTGTAAACAATAAAATTAATATCAATATTCTCATTTTTGTTTGCCTTTTATAAAATCGATTATACAAAATATTAAAAATACAATTAAATTAACAGCAACAATTGAAGCACCTGTTGGTAAGTTAAATACATATGAAATGATAAGCCCAATTATAAAACTAATAATAGCTGTAATTACAGAACATATCATAACTGATTTAAATTTCTTAAATACTCTCATCGCTGTTAGTGCTGGTATTATTAATAAACTAGATATTAATAAAGTACCCATTAACCTCATTCCCATAACAATAGTTATAGCAGTTAATAAAGCTAATAACATGTTATATAAAGTAACCTTAATTCCGGTTGCTTTTGCAAATGTTTCATCAAATGTAATTGTGAAAATTTTATTATAAAAAAATATAAACAACACTAAAACTACTAATGATAATATAATTGATATTGTAACATCAGCTTGTGATAAAGCTAAGATACTTCCAAATAAAGTATTACAAACATCAGTATTTAATCCAGTCGTTAATGAAACTGCAATAACTCCAATAGTTAAAAATGTAGTTGACACAAGCGCAATAGCTGAATCACTATTTATTCTACTATTACTACTCATTCTAAGTAGTAAAAAAGCTAAAATTATAACAACTATAACTGTAAATATTAAAGGATCTATGGTTATATACTGTTCAATAAATGGTAGTGTGTTTAATGCAGCTACTACTGAAGTCACCCCAAAAGCAGAATGACTTAAACCATCACCTATCATTGAATACCTTTTTAAGACTAAACACACACCTAATAAAGCTGATGTAATAGCAACTAATAAACCAACTATAAATGCTCTTTGAATAAAGAAGTATGAAAACATTTCAACAATTTCATTATATAACTCAATCATTAGATTCCTCCACAAAATATTGACTAATAATATTTTTTCTACACTCTTCTACCTCACCATAAAAGTATTCTTTTGCTGTTAAGTGTAATACTTTATCAGCATATTTTAAAGCTGCTTTGATATCATGAGAAACAACAATAGTTGTAATTTTATGTTCTTTATTTAGTTTATAAACTAACTCATAGAAATCTTTTGAAGCTTTTGGATCTAATCCTGTTATCGGTTCATCCATAATTAAAACCTTAGCTGTTGAACACATAGCTCTTGCAAGTAAAACTCTTCTTTGTTGGCCACCTGATAATTCTTTAAAACTTTTATGTTTTAAGTTATTTATGTTTAATTGTTTTAATACTTTTTCTACTAATTCTTTATTTTGTTTAGAATAAGTGGGCAGTACCCCTCTTGAATTTAGAGTTCCTGATAACACAACTTCATGAACTGATGCTGGGAAATTTTGCATTGATGTACTAAGTTGTGGCAAATAACCAATTTCTTTTTGTTCAATACCATTATACTTTATAGTTCCAGAACTAGGTTTCATTAATCCTAAAATGCCTTTGATTAAAGTAGATTTACCTACTCCATTTTCCCCAATTATATAAACATATTCGCCTTCATTTATGATAAAACTTAAATTTGAAATAACTTTGTTTGAGTTATATCCTAATGAAACATTAGTTAGCTTTACAATACTCATTTAATTCAAAGCCACTTTCAATGTTTCATAATTTTGTCTCATAAAATCTAAATAAGTCTTACCGCTATCGAAATCATCAAGTGTTAAATTATGAGCAGAGTGAAGTTCTAATACTTGACTATTTGTTTCAGCTGCTATTGTTTCTGCTATATTACCATTTGATAATTCTATTTTTAATATATGTGAAATATTCTCATTATTCATTTTATCTACTAAAAACGCTATTGTTTTAGCACTGGCCTCGGTTGCTGTTGAGCAGCCTGAAAAAGCCGCACTGTACTCTAAATCATAATCATCAACAAAATATCTAAATGGAAATCTATCACCTACAATTATTTCATTTTTTGTAGCAGTACTAATCATTGAATTAATTTCGTTATTTAATTTTTCCATTTCATTAATATAGTTAGTGGCATTTGTTTCATATAACGTTTTATTACCTTCATCTAATTTTATAATATCCTCTTTTAAAATATTTATTAAATGTATCGAATTATGTAGTGATGTCCAAATATGTTCATCATAAACAGATAATTCATTATAACTTAAATCACTATTATCATGTGGTTTCTCATTAGTGTGGTCATCATGAGATTCCTCGTGATCGTGTTCATCATGTGTTTCATCATGATCGTGGTCAGCATGTGTTTCCTCGTGATTGTGTTCATCATGATTATGTTCCATCCCTTCAACAATTTCTTCTTCCTTTAATTCCACATAATCCATTAATCTAATTACTTTAACTTTACTTGTATCTATTCCAGCTAAAATATCTTGTGCCCAAGCCTCTTTTCCAACATAAATAAAAATATCACTTTCTTCAATATTAATAATATCTTTTGGGGTTGGGTCAAACGAATGAGAGTCTTCTCCTGGATTTAATAACATTTCAACATCAATATTCTCACTGCCTATTGCTCTTGCAAAATCATAACCTGGAAATGATGTCGAAATAATTTTTAATTTATCACTTTCTGTTTCGCTCCCACACCCCACTAATACAATACATAATAATACTACTATAATTGATTTCAATTTTCTAAATAACATAATTCACACCTTCCTTTTAAAAAATTATTTGTTATATCTAAATAAAACTTATGATCTGTTAAAATATGTTTAGCTACATTTGTAAATGACTCGCATTCAATATGAATAACAGTTCCACATTCACTACATATTAAGTGATAATGGTTTTCACAGCCACAATCAAAATAGCCATATTTCTTAGTTTTATCAGCAATATATACACTTACTTCATTTTCTAAGACAAAACCATCTAAAAATCGATAAATTGTTGTTAATCCTACATTAATATTCTTTTCTATTTCTTTTACTGTATAAAATTTATTAGGATTATTTTTAAAAAAATCTTTTATTTGTTCCTTTTGTTTTGTTTTATAATCGCTCTTTTCCACACTATCTACCTTTCTAATTTGAAAACCATTTTCATTTTAACATTATTTATGTTAAATAGCAAGTCCCTTTTTAATCCTTACTACATAAAAAAAACTTAAAAAATCCTTATTTAAGTTCTTCAATTATTTCTTTGATAAATCGTTCATAATCATTATGAACAATACCTTTTCCAAAGTCATATTCCTTTGTATTAGTTTTAATTAAAACATGTTCATATTTTTGATAAAAAGATATATAATCATCTAATTTTTTAATATCATGACCATGTTCTGGAACATCAATTATATATAACAACGTTTTATTAGGCGCATGCATAAATTCAGAAATATCATCATGCGATAGATTTATATATTTAGATAAGTTATGTTCTGTAAGTTTTTCAATATTAGTTATGATTTTATCTTTGTTAAAATAAGGAATTTTAGAAGGCACAATAATAATTTGATAATAAGGTAATCCTTTTGTTCTAATATTAGCAGTCTCACCTAACATATTTTCAAAATAGTTATTAGAGTTTTGTGAATAATTGCGCATTACAAATTTAACTGCTAAAGCTCCAACTATTTCATTATTTTTAATAATACCTATATCTACTTTTTTATCCATATATCTACCAGGCATACTTATTTCTTTGTCATCTTTATACCCTAAGGATGTTATTTCATATTCATTACCAAGTTTATTTTTCAAGTCATGAGCTATCGCTCCGTGTAGGATTTTTAATTTTTTATTACTTCTAGAACCAGTTTCTAAATAAACTGAAAATGATTCCGATATTTTTGCTAAAAATACATCATTATTCATAATCTTTCTCCAAACTATAATTAATATATTTTGCTAAATCTTTTGACGAAAAAGTATAATATCCTCCACTTTTACATTTGTTTAATATTTTTAAATATTCAATAAATGTTTCTGTATATATAATTTCTCTTATTTTTTCAAAAGGCTCAGTTGTTAATATATATAACCCACTATATACTCCTTTATTAGCTTCTACTAAATTTAATTTAATTGACTTGATATCTTTTATACAAGTATTTATAGATATTTTATTGTATTTAACATCTTTTATAGCTTGACTTCTTCCAAAGGCATACCACGATGAATCAACCTTGGCATCTTTTTTTATTAATAAATCTTTATTAGATAATAAGTATATTTGAAGATTTTTGTCTAATTTATTAAATTCTAATAAACTTCCATTTTCATCATATGGATAAATACATTTCTTCCAATTACCTGTTGATCCTTTTAATACATCAATAACATTATCTTTAAAATCAAATTTTTCACTAATAAATACTTTATCATTTAAAGTGGCAAAACCATTTTTTACTTCAACCCTAGGTTTTTTTAAAATTTCATAACTTAAACATTTCAAAAACTTAGAATTATCTTCTGATAAAATAATAGATCCATCAATAAAAAGTTCAGAATATATAATCTCACTAATTAAAGAACAGCTATCATCCTTATATTTGAAATACCTACAACTATCATGTTTTTTATTCTTAATTAATTTACAAATAGTTGTATAAGTAGTTACATCAAAGGCTTGATAATGACCTAAATCTATTAAACTTTCCATACACTTATTATCTTTAATATATTCTCTTAACTTAGTCCCGGCTAAACTATTATAAAAAGAATTAGGTGTTATATAACATAATGTTCCTCTTTTTTTTAACATTCTTAATCCTATTTCATAAAAAACTATATATAAATCTGTCATCCCCTTTTCACAAAAAGAATATTTTTTTACATTGTCATACTTATCATTCAAATTGTGAACTCTTACATAAGGGGGATTCCCAACTACATAATCCATTTTACTATCAAATTCAGTTACACTTAATGTATCAGCATTTAATATATTAAATTTTA
>CAYJPP010000049.1:0-6656 GCA_964372175.1 uncultured Muribaculaceae bacterium | reverse complement strand
ACAGGATATTATAAAACAGGTAACAAAAAAGAAGCTTAATGTAAAGTTTCTTTTTTTTATTAAAATATTTTGACTTTTTTAATAAATATGTGATAAAATAAATTATATAGTAGAAAAGTAGGTGAATATATGGATGGATACATTTTTGAGTATGTAAACGAAAATGAATTTAAAAAATATGAACGTTCTTTAAAAAAATATAATATGTTAGCATACAAGAAATTGTACTTTTCATATTATCCATCTTTAAAAGAAGGTAAATTTTTAGGGGAAATTGTTGCAGAAAATAAAGAACAGCAAACAACCACTTATGAACTTAAATTACCAACAGATGCAATGTTTGGGAGAGTTCATGGTGATGTTAAGCTTCATTATACAGTTTATGAAACAGAAAAAATAGTAATGCTAGATAAAATTACCCCAGAAGGTATTTTAGGTGAAGGGCATCAATCTGAATTAACAACCTATAAAGGTGTTATGGTTTCTAAGGAAAACTATGAAAAAGATATGTTTAAAATAAATTTATTAAAAATGATACAAAAATAAAAAAACAATCGATTGATTGTTTTATTTTTTCTTACGTGGTGCAGGCGAAGGGACTTGAACCCCCATGCCGTAAGGCGCTAGATCCTAAGTCTAGTGCGTCTGCCAATTTCGCCACACTTGCAATAAAAGTGGTGGACCCTGTAGGACTCGAACCTACGACCGTCCGGTTATGAGCCGGATGCTCTAACCAACTGAGCTAAGGGTCCGCTTTCATTGGTACTTCATTATATTATCATATATAATAACTTTATGCAATATTTTTTGAAAAAAAACTTAAAAAAATTGTATTTGTGTCAATTTGACAAAACAGTTAATTATGGTATAATATATTGAACAAATCGGGATTATATTTTGATTTGACAATTATATTTATTATGATAAAATATACATTGTATTAATTTGAAGGGGGAAAAATTATGGAAAAAGTAACAAATTATTATGAAGTATTAGGTGTACCAGTAGGAACGCCTATAAAAGAATGTTTTGAAGCATACAAAACAAAAATCGCGAAAGTGCATCCTGACTTTGAAGGACAAGATAGTTTTACTGGGTTTAATGAACAAGAATGTTTAGCATTAAACGAAGCTGTTATGACAGTTGGGAACTATGAGAACAAAGAAGGTAGAGACGCATATGATGTTAAATTGAAAGAATATTTAAATTCAACTATGCAAACAAATTCTGTACCACCAGTTCAAAATATTAATCAAAGTTGGTTTAAGAAAAATAAAAATGCGATAATTGCATTTGCAACAGCGGCAGCGATGACTGTTGGAGTAATGTCTTGGTTAAATAAGAAAGATGAAGCAGTTGTTGTTCCAGCTAATGAACCTCCTATTGAAACACCTAATGAGAAACCAGAAACAGAACAACCGGGATTTGGAGTTGAATATTTAAATTTAACAGAAGCTGATTTTGATTCTTTGTGTTTAGAGTTCGAAAGACAAGCGGTTACATTAGGTCTTAATTTACAACCAAACGAAATTGCATCAGCGGTTTACATTGCTAATATATCACATTTTGATGATGAGGCATTAAACGGAATATTTACAAATTATTTTAACAATGAATTAGCAATAGATCAAATAGTTCTTGAAGGGACTGTTGCAATGTTGCATTTAATTGATGCAGGAGCTAAAAATAAAACAGGAGTTAATTTTTTAGCAGATGAGCGTGATAATGAATTTTATAAAGATCTTGAAGCTTATTTATTAGAAGCATTAAATGCAACAGAAGCGAATAAAGATGTTAAAATGGCAGCTGTTTTAGCAAGGGCTGAATCGATCTTAGGTTCTCGTCAAGTTAATATTAATGGGCAAAATATATCATCATCAACAATTTCATATGGTGCGGAAGCCGCTGTGTTTGTTTTGATAGATGTTATAGGTAATTATGGCAATATATATCTTAATGAACAAAAATTAGGTGCAACTGCAAATAAAATAATTGAAACATCATCTGGCAATATTCAAGAAATTATGAATGATATTTCAAATAGAGAAGGTCTGGATGTTGATACTTCTGTTGAAATTGAAAGGCAAATAGAACTTTCAAAAGCAGGAAATGGTTATGTGTTGACTGACGAAGAAATTAAAACATTGGAAACAATAAGTTCGTTATATTATTATAAGTCTTATCTTACATCAATACAAGAAGAAGTAGCATTTTTTGCTGAGAATAAAATAGCTGAAACAGATACTTACGATAACGAAGGAAATAAATCAACTGAACTTTTTGATAATCTAGCTTATGTTCATTCTCGTAATATATTAACCTGTGATATGGGTGGAAGAACTAATTAATAGTAAAAGGGGTAAATATGAAAAATTATTATGAAATTTTGGGTGTGCCAGCAGGTGCTCCTACAAAAAAATGCTTTGAAGCATATAAAAGAGAAATAGCAAAAGTGCATCCTGAATTTGAAGGACAAGATAGTTTTATTGGTTATGATCAACAAAGATGTCTAGAATTAAACGAAGCTGTTATGACGATTGGAAATCAGGAAAATATAGTCGGTAGAGATGCATATAATGATAAATTAAAAGAACATGTAAATGCAACTAAGCCAAAAACAACAAAAGTTGTTCCGGCTGTTCAAAGTCTTAATCAAAGTTGGTTTAAGAAAAATAAGAATGCAATTATTGCAGCAGGATTAGCGACAGTTGTAACAATAGGAGCTATGTCATGGTTTAACAAGAAAAATGACACTACTAATGTTCCTGTTAACGAACCAACTATTGAAACACCAGCAGAAGAAAAACCAGTTGTTGAAGACGTGATTGTAGAAGATAAAAAAATTACAGAAGCAGATTTCGGTCAATTATGTGTTGAATTTGAAAATCAAGCGAAAAATGTTGGTCTTAGTTTAAAACCTAATGAGGTAGCAGCCGGAGTTTATATTGCAAATATTTCTCATTTTGAACAATCAGAGATGGAGAGTATTTTTGCCAATTATTTTAATGGTCAAACCATTATTGACCAAATAGCACTTGAAGGTGTAGTTGCGCTGCTAAAAATAAGTACGCATGCAACAGAAGCAGGAGTACAACTTGATGTATTATCAAATAAAGAAGATGCTAAAATCTTTGATTCTCTTCAAAAAGATGCGATTGAGACTATTAATTTAGTAAATAATCCATCAGTTGATCAAATTACAAAAGATGCTAAATTAACGGCTTTATTAGCGCAAGCTACTAAGATATTAGAAACAAAGACTATGACTGTTGCCGGTGAGAATGTTGAGTTAATTAATTATGGTTTTGGAGCAAGAACATTAATAAGAGTTTATGGTGGTGTAATCGGTGATTTTGCTAATAAAAATATGAATAATGTTCATTTAGATGAAAATTTAGATACTATTATTGCAACTTCATCAGGTACAGTTCAAGAAATTGCTAATACAATTACAAATGAAGTAAATAATGGTGTTGATCCGGTTGTGGCAATTGATAAGGTTATTAAAGATTTTGAAGCGAATAAAGGAAATTATTTATTAACAGAAGAAGATATTGTTAGCCTTGAAAAAATGATTTCATTATACGATTTTTATCCTTATGTTGAACGTATTCAAGCGGCAGATGATAAATTTATGTTTAGTTTGTTTGCTCCGTCTAATGAATATAATAAAAATGGAGAACTAGTACCTGGGTTAATGGAAATTCATGAAAGTAATATTTCTACTGAAAACATTGGGAGTAAAACTAATTAAAAGCATGTGAAAACATGTTTTTTTTGTGAAGTTTTATACTTTAATTGTAATTTGTATTTAAATATAATATAATAATAGTGGTGATGGAGATGAAAATATATAATACTTTAAATAAAAAAGTAGAAGAGTTTATTCCAAAAAACAAGGATGAAGTAACTTTATATACATGTGGTCCGACTGTATATCATTTTGCGCATATAGGCAATTTAAGAACTTATATTTTTGAAGATATATTAGAAAAAGGTTTAAAGTTTGTCGGTTATAATGTTAAAAGATGTATGAATATAACTGATGTTGGCCATTTATCAAGTGATGCTGATACTGGTGAAGACAAGATGTTAAAAGGTGCGAAAAGAGAAAATAAAACTGTTTATGAAATAGCAGAATTTTATACTGAGGCTTTTTTCAAGGATTGTGAAAAGTTAAATATTACTAAACCGAATATAATTCATAAGGCTTCTGATCAAATTGATATTTATATTAAGATGATAGAAAAATTAATTGAAGATGATTATGCTTATGTTGCTAATGGTAATGTTTATTTTGATGTTTCTAAAACAGAGGAATATTACAAATTATCTGGAAACAATGAATTAATTATTGGTGCTAGAAGTGATGTTGAAGAAGATAAAAGTAAAAGAAATCCTGCTGATTTTGTTTTATGGTTTACTAAATCTAAATTTGAAGACCAAGCAATGAAATGGGATAGTCCTTGGGGCGTTGGTTATCCTGGATGGCATATTGAATGTTCAGGAATATCAATTAAATATTTAGGTGAATACTTAGATATACATTGTGGGGGTGTTGATAATATATTTCCGCATCATACTAATGAAATAGCGCAGTCTGAGGCTTATTTAGGGCATAAATGGTGTAGCTACTGGATGCACAGTAGTCATCTAAACGATGCGACTGGAAAAATGAGTAAATCAAAAGGTGAATTTTTAACTATTTCTTTATTGGAAGAAAAAGGTTATAATCCGTTAGCGTATAGATTTATGTGTTTAAACTCGCATTATAGAAATAATTTGATATTTACTTATGAAAACTTAGATGCGGCTACAAATATTTATAACAAAATTAAAAATAGAATTTTATCTTTAAAACAAGATGAGAAAGTTGATGAAAAAGTTTTAATAGAATATAAAGAAAAATTTAGTGAAACGATTAAAAATGATTTAAACACATCATCAATGATTACTTGTATTCATGATATTCTAAAAGAAGATACAACTGATACAACTAAATTAGAAGTAATTAAATTATATGATACTGTTTTAAGTTTAGATTTATTAGTTGAAAATAAAATAGATGAAGATTTAAAAAAATATATAGAAGAAAGAATTAGTAAAAGAAATGAGTTTAAAAAAAATAAAGATTATGAACAAGCTGATTTAATCAGAAAAGAATTAGAAGGTAAAAATATTTTTATTAAAGATACTCGTGAAGGTACTAGTTATGAGGTTAGATAATGTTTGAATTTTACATGACGGGTTTTAGTTATATGTATTTAGTTATTATAGGTGCAGTTATTGTTATTTTTGCTCAAATAAGAGTATCTAGTAACTATAAAAAGTTTGATAAAGTATTAAATTCTAAAAATATATCAGGGCAAGAAGTTGCTAGAAAAATATTAGATAAAAATGGATTAAGTAGTGTTTATGTAGTTCAGACTAAGGGTGAATTATCTGATCATTATGACCCATCTAGAAAAACAGTTAGACTATCTAGTAAGGTTTATAATAACGAAACAATTTCATCAGTTGCTATTGCTGCTCATGAAGTTGGTCATGCTTTACAAGATAAAGATGGTTATGTTTTTATGAAGTTAAGAGCTATGTTGGTACCAGTTGTTAATTTTATGTCTGGTTTAGGTTTTTTTGGAATATTTATATCATTAATATTTGGTTTTACAGCTTATTTAGATGTAGCAATATTAATATTGTTAATAACACTGGCTTTTCAAATTGTAACTTTACCAGTTGAATTTGATGCTTCTAATAGAGCTAAAAAAGAGTTGATGAATTTAGGTATTGTTGATAGTGGTGAATTAGATGGTGTTTCTAAAATGCTAGGAGCTGCTGCTTGGACTTATGTTGCTGGTTTAATTTCAACGTTATTACAATTAGTAAGGTTATTGTTAATTGCAAACAGCAGAGACTAGTGGTATTTTAGTTGTTAATAAATTATCTGATTATACTAGTAGAGATATAGTTAACATTGCTAGTAAGGTCTTAAAAACTAAAAAAATAGGTCATACTGGTACTTTGGATCCTTTGGCAACAGGTGTTTTAGTTTTAACTATTAATAAGGCAACTAAATTAGGTGAAATATTAACATCTGATAAAAAAGAATATATAGCAGAAGCAGTTTTAGGATATGAAACAGATACATTAGATATTACTGGAAATATATTAAATTATAAAGAGTTAACTAATACTAATATAAGTGAGGTAGTATCTTCATTTAAAAAAAAATATCTACAAGAAGTACCAATTTATTCAGCAGTTAAAGTAGCAGGTAGAAAATTATATGAATATGCTAGAAATAATGAAGCAGTCGTATTACCTAAAAAAGAAATTGAAATATATGAAATAGAATTGCTAGACATAGAATTTTTGAAATACCCTGTTATTAAATTTAGATGTGTAGTTAGTAAAGGTACTTATATTAGAAGTTTAATTAGAGATATTGGTTTAGAATTAAATACTTATGGAACTATGAAAAGCTTAAAAAGAACTAAACAAGGTAATTTTAATATTGAAGACAGTATTAATATTGATGAAATAGATAGTTCTAAAATTATTAGTATAGATGAAGTTTTAAATAATTATTACACTGTTTTAGTAGATGATGAATTAGAATTTAAAATAAAAAATGGACAATTTATTAAAAATATATA
>CAYJPP010000048.1:0-6887 GCA_964372175.1 uncultured Muribaculaceae bacterium | reverse complement strand
AAAAAAATAGTTGGTTAATTCAACTATTTTTCATTTTTCTTAGGATTTATAGAATTTTTAACTTTATCAAATATTTCATCTTTTAATTTAGGATTTTTCTTTAAAAACTCTTTTACATTCTCTTTTCCTTGACCAATTTTATCTCCGTTATATGAATACCAAGCTCCACTTTTTTCAATTATATTAAGTTCACTAGCAACATCAACTAATTCACCTTCTCGTGATATTCCTTCCCCGTACATAATATCAACTATACATGTTTTAAATGGTGGGGCCATTTTATTTTTAACCACTTTAATATTAGTTTTGTTACCAATAATATCAGTTCCTAATTTTAATTGTTCAGATCTTCTAATTTCTAATCTAATTGAAGAGTAAAATTTTAAAGCTCTACCACCTGGCGTTACTTCTGGATTCCCAAACATAACTCCAACTTTTTCTCTTAATTGATTAATAAATATAGCAATTGTATTTGTTTTGTTTATAATACCAGCTAATTTTCTTAATGCTTGTGACATTAACCTAGCTTGTAATCCAACATGAGAGTCTCCCATCTCACCTTCAATTTCTGCTTGTGGGACCAAGGCTGCAACTGAGTCTATAACAATTACACTAATCGCACCACTTCTTACTAGTGCTTCACATATTTCTAATGCTTGCTCACCATTATCTGGTTGTGATAATAAAAGTTCATCTATGTTAACCCCTAGTGCTTTCGCGTACTGTGGGTCCAATGAATTTTCAGCATCTATAAAGGCTGCTCTTCCACCCGCTTTTTGTGCTTCGGCTATTGCATGCAAAGCAATTGTTGTTTTACCTGATGATTCTGGACCATAAACTTCAATAATACGACCTTTGGGATATCCATTTATTCCTAATGCTTGATCTAAGGAAATCGATCCTGATGAAATAACATCTATTTCCATATGTTTATTATCTCCTAGTTTCATTACTGAACCTTTGCCAAATTGTTTTTCGATATCTTGTAATACTTGTTCTAATGTTTTATCATTACTTTTTGTCATTTTTCCTCCTTGTAATAACTCCTACAATTACATTATAAAGCATTATTTAAAATATGTCAACAAAAAAACGAACATTAATTCGCTTTTGTTAGAAATTTATATTAGAAGTTTAAATTGTATTTATAATACCTTTTTATTTATGCTATCATAATAAAAAAGTCAAGCTTGCTTTAACTTGACACTTTTTATATACTCTAATCCTGAATAAACAGATACCGTTGCTGCTATTATTAATAATACGTCTGATACTTTAATATTAATAAGTTCAAAAGGTAAGTTATTAAATAATGTTAATACTATACCAGCTGCTAAAATATATGCTGTTACTCTACTTAATTTAACTTTATTATCTTGGTGTTCGATAATTAATTTAATTGAATTAATAACTGTATCTCTTGCTATTATAACAATGGTAAGTAAAGGATTAATCAATCCTTGAACAGACAATATAATTAAAACAGAATCAACTAAAAATTTATCGGCAATCAAATCTAATAATTTTCCTTGAACAGTTATTAGATTGTGTTTTCTAGCTATTTTACCATCTATTATATCAGTTATAAAAGCTATAATATAAAGAACTCCCGCTATAAAATATTTTATGTCCACAACAATCGCTTCGTTTATAAATAATTTAATAGTTGAAATCCCAAATGAATCAAAAGGAAACATTAATACAATAATTATAATTGCTGCTATAACAATTCTTGATATTGTAATTTTATTAGGCAATGTCATATATACCTCCTACTTTAATAATATCCTCTTCAATTTCTTCTTTATCTGTTAAAATGGATACTAATATAAATATAATTATTACAAGTAATATTCCAATAGCAATATAAGAAGCTATCAAAAATGCTTTATCATTTTTTTTCTCTACTGTATAAGGAGACTTTATTTTATTATCTTTTTCTTTTTTTGTTTTAACTTCTTTTTTTATATCATCTAGCGATAATTTAGAAGTATAATCAAATAAATATTCATTAAAATCATCCATTACATCATCTTTATCCATACCTAAATACTTAGCGTAATCACTAACGAATTGTTTTAAGTAAAATATATCATTAAATATTTCTATTTCTCCTGCCTCTAATTTTTCTAATTCCTTAATGTCTACTTTAATATCCTCAGAAGCTTCGTCTAATGTTATCCCTATTTTTTCTCTTGCTTCTTTTAATCTTATTCCTATTTCTTTCATATTTCTCCTAAAATAAAAAAATAATACTTATAAGCCATGTTCTGTACTTTATATAAAGCGACAAACATCTATCTACCGATTTCTCGGTCCTATTAAAAGTTCATTTCCTTTTAATAAGCTCCTCTACCATAATTTGAGTTTCTTGCTTGTGGGGTTTACCGCGTTTCACTTTCTTAGTTTCCTAAGAACTCGTCTCTGTGGCACTTTATGTTTTTAAACCAGTTAAGGTTATCAAAACGCCGTTAGTTAAAAACTACCTTAGGTTATTTTTTCCCTAAGCACAATCACTACTATCATCTCAGAATAGTGCAAGCATGGACTTTCCTCTACATTGCTGCAGCGTTTGTCAAGTATTATTCTCTACCGTAAATTACTTTTTCTAAATTAGATATTCTTTTTAATATATCAACGCTACTACTTCCAGTTTCAGAATCAGCAGTTTCTTTTAAAACATCTAATTTCATTTTTAAATTTCGAACTTCTTGTTTTAATCTAATATTATCGTCTGTAACTTCCTTTAATTCCCTCGATAATTCTTTAATTATAGTTAAAAATTCTTCATAATCTCTACTAACTATATCTAAATATTTATCAACTTCTTGTGGTCTATACCCTTTTGTGTCAACTTTAAATTCTTTTTCAAAAATATCTTTGCAAGTCAACATTATTCTTTCTTGATACATCTAATCACCCATTATAATTATACAAAATAATTCTTTATTTGTCAATGAAGTGAAATTGGAATATTCATATTTACAAATAAAAATCACACTCGGTGTGAATAATTATTCTTTTAACAAACTAATTTATTTTTCTACCACTTTTAAAATAAAGCGATAATTTAATACTTCTTACATCATCTGTCATTTTATTAAATATACTTTCGACACTTTCCATATAATCACCACTTACATTAAATCAAATTTTGAAATAGATATGTAAAATTCGACAAAACTAGCTAAAATAAATTCGCTTTTTTTTTTTATTTATAGTATAATATCTATGGTGGTTAGATGAATTACCCTAATGGTATAAAAAAAACAAACAATATAATATATGGCAATCGTGGAATGTCATTAGAAGAAGATATAAATATTACTAATAAATATTATTTAGATAATAATATCGCGATAATTCATAAAAAGCCAGTTCCAATATCGGTTAGAAAAGTTGATTACAAAAATAGAAATGATGCGAAGATTACAGATGCTCTATTTTTAGTTCCATCAACTACTGATTATAATGGGTTATATGATGGGAAATATATTGATTTTGAGGCTAAGGAAACTAAGTTAGATAACTTACCTTTATCTAATATTCATGCTCATCAAATTAAACACCTACAAAAAATAGAAGAACATAAAGGGATTAGTTTTATATTAGTTAGATTTAAAAAAGATAATGTTACTTATTTATTAGAAACAAAATATTTAACTTTATTTATTGAAACTAATAAAAGAAAATCAATTCCAAAAGAATACTTTATTAAACACGGTTATATAATTAATATTAAGTACAACCCTAGATTAGATTATATACGTGTAATAGATAAACTAAGGAGTGAAAAAATATGAAAAATTTAAAAAAATATAGAAAGTTAATTATTGTTACTTTGGTAAACTTAATTTTATTAGTTGCAGGCTTTATTTGGGACCAGCTAATACCAGCAGCTATCATTTTATTTATTCTAGACATTATATTGTTTTTAGTATTTAAACCGAAAAAAAAGAAGTTCAGCGGGAAAGAACTTTTTAAAACATTTTGTATTATATGTTTTACAATCGGTACTTTTGTTTTAATTGCAGGAGGATCTTTTATTATATATATTATTTCAATAACAGATCCATTCGACCCTAAAACTTTATATAACGAAGTTCCATCTGTTATCGTTGATAAAAACGGTAATGAAATGATGAAAATCGGAGAACAATTAAGAACACTTGTCGATTATGAGGATATGTCACAATCTTTAATTGATGCGGTTGTTGCAACAGAAGATAGTCGTTATTACCAACACAGTGGAGTTGATTTACCAAGGTTCTTAGTAGCTTCTTTAAATCAAGCATTAGGTAGAGATGCTGGTGGGGCATCAACAATAACTATGCAAGTATCTAAACTAACACAAACAACTGATGTAAGTACAGGTATTGAAGGTATTATTCGTAAATTTCAAGATATTTATTTATCAGTCTTTGAACTAGAAAGAAGATATACCAAAGAAGAGATATTAGAATTTTACTTAAATTATGTTGGTATGGGTGGTATTGTTAATGGTATTGGTCAAGCAAGTTATACTTATTTTAATAAATCAGCTAGTGAACTTAATATTGCTGAATCAGCAATGCTTGCTGGTATGTTCCAATCACCTGAGTATTATAATCCACTTTACTACCCTGAGAATTGTGAAGAAAGAAGAAAAGAAGTATTATATTTAATGTTAAGACATGAATATATAACACAAGAAGAATATGAAGTGGCTTTAGAATTAACTGTTGAAGAATTATTGGTTGATAAACCTAGTACTCAAACTACTTCTGAATATCAAGATTATTTAGATACAGTTATCTCAGAAGTAATTGCAAGAACAGGAACTAACCCTGCTAGTACATCAATGATAATTACTGCTAACATTGATACTACTATGCAAGATCATGTAAATAGTATTATGTCAGGTGAAGGTTATAACTGGCCTGATGAATATATTCAATCAGGTTCGGTTGTTATGAATGTTCATAATGGTGAGATTTTAGCCGTTGGAGCCGGTCGAGACCGTGTTGCTGGTGATTTTAACTTTGCAACTCAATCAAATAGACACATAGGATCAACAGCTAAACCTATTTATGAATTTGGTCCTGCTCTTGAATTTTTAAATTATAATACCTACTCTCCTCTTGTCGATGAACCCCATTCTTATTCTGGTAGTACAGTTAATGTTAATAATTTTGATAACAGTTATAAAGATATGATGACTTTTGAAACAGCTTTAAAAGAATCTAGAAATACAACAGCATTAAAATTATTCCAAACAGTTAGTGCGGAGGCTGGGTCTCAACAAATAATTGATTTTGTTACCTCATTAGGACTAAATCCAAACTTAGGAGATAACGGTGTTTTATACGAAGGTCATTCATTAGGCTCTTATGATGGTGAATCCCCTCTATCACTAGTAGCAGCTTATGCAGCTTTCTCTAATGGCGGTTATTATGTCGAACCACATTCATTTACAACTATTGAATATTTAAGTACAGGCGAGACATATACAGTTAAACCAGAAAAAACAAGAGTCATGTCAGAAGAAACAGCTTATATGATGACATCTATGTTACAAAAAACAGCTGATTACATGTTTTATAGCAAAATTAATGGTTATAATTCAGCAGCTAAATCAGGAACATCAACAATAGACCCTGATATGAAACAAGCCTTAGGTTTACCATCTAATATCAATGATAGATGGATCGCAGGCTACAACCAAGATTATGCTATAACAATGTGGTTAGGATATGAAGAATTAGAAAAAGAAACATATAAAACTTCTTCTTTATCTACAACTCAAAGAAATAATCTTTATAAAGCAATAGCTAGTGGTATATATAATTCTCAATCGTCTTGGGATAAACCTGATGGCGTGGTTGAAGTAGAAGTTGAAAGAGATTTACCAACAGCTATGTTACCAAGTGAATTCACACCAGATAGTATGAAAACAACAGCCTTATTTAAAAAAGGTTTTGAACCAACAGAAACATCTGATAGATATGCTAAACTACCTGATGTTACTAATTTAAAATATGATGAAGATAAAGACACCTTAACATGGGATGCAATTGCAACACCTAATTTTTATAACTCTGATTATTTAACTCAGTTATATGACCCAATATATAATAGTACTAGTTATTTAAGTAATAAAGTGAATGCTATACTAAACTATAATAACTCTAATTTAGGACAAATAACTTATGAAGTTTATACCAAAGATTCAAGTGGTAACTTAACATTAGTAGGTTCAACTATAAATACTTCATATAAACATTACATTAATGGAACAACAACATTTGTAGTTAAAACCACTTATCCTCTATATACATATAATTCTAGTGATGGTGCGACAGCATCAATCCAAAAAGAAACAGATGTTATATCAATTGAATTAACAACAAAAGATACAATTACAATATCTTTAAATGATAAATATAGTGATGCATTTAAACCAGTAAGAGTATTTGAAAATGGAACTGACGAAGTAACAAGTGAAAGTAAAATAACTTATAAAATAACTAAATCTGATAAAACAACAGTAGCAACATTTGATGATATTGATACATCAGTAGAAGAAACATATACAATTACTTATACCGTAACTTATAAATCATTTAGTGATACTATATCTAAGAAGTTAATAGTTGAATGAAATTCTTAAATAAGTATCAAACGTTTAAAGCTACCATTAATGAAAAAATAGGTTTACCTAGATTAATCGCTAATATAATTATTAAATTAGTTGGATGTATAGTTTTAATATCTATCGGCATAAGTTATGGTGAGATTATAGGATTATTATTTGTTCTAGTAATGATAACATACTTTGGTTATACAATATATAGTGACATTAAATATTTATTAAAACACATTAAAAGCCGAAATTAATCGGTTTTTTT
>CAYJPP010000047.1:0-7135 GCA_964372175.1 uncultured Muribaculaceae bacterium | reverse complement strand
GCTTTTTTCAATGTTCTCAGTTCTCTCGCACTAATTCTGAATGTAACGTTACCAATTGTTACTTTTTGTAAGTTAGGGTTACGTTTAGTTCTAGTCGCACGACAAGAGTGAGATCTTTTATTACCTGATAATGGTTTTTTACTTGTTATTTTTTTAGCCATTTTGTCCTCCTTAAAAATACTTGCTTATTAATTTTACTACATTATTACAAATAATTCAATACATTTTAAATAATTTCTTTAATTATTTCATTTTACTATAAATATTATTCAAAATATAGTAAAATAATAAAAGAGGTGTATATGGGACCATTATTTATTAAAACCGATAATTCATTATTAAAAAGTCTAATTAAAATACCTGATTTAATTGTTTATGCACTTAAACATAATGTTAAGGTATTAGGAATAGTAGATGATTCATTGTTTGGAGCAATGGAGTTTTATAATGCTTGTAAAAATAATGGTATTAAACCAATTATTGGTTTAGATGTTTTAGATGTATATTTATTTGCTAAAAACTATAACGGTTATCAAAACTTATTAAAAATAGCAACCATTAAATCTGAACAAGAATTAAATATAAATATTTTAAAACAATATAGTTCTGATTTAATATGTGTTTTAAAAAACAATAGTAACGATTATTATTTTTATGAAGATGTTTTTGCTACTTATCAAGATGTAGCCGATAAGAAGAATAACTATATATATTGTAATGAGGTTTTATATTTAGAGGAAAGCGACTTTAATTATTACAAGTGTTTAAAAGCTATTGATATAGGTTGTGAGTTAAAAGATGTTAATGTTAAAAACAATCATAATCACTTTTTAAATTATACACTATATGAAGATGATAATAAAATTATAGATATGTGTGATTTAGAACTTCCAACTAAGCAAGATTTATTGCCTATTTATCCTTGTGAGGATAGTTATACTTATTTAAAAGAATTAGTATTAAATGGATTAAATAAATTAGAGCTAAACCAGGATAAGTACTTAAACCGAATTGATCATGAATTAGAAATAATAAAAAAAATGGACTTTTGTAATTATTTTTTAGTGGTTTGGGATTATGTTAAATTTGCTAAAAAAAATGATATATATATGTCTGTTAGAGGTAGTGCGGCTGGTTCATTAGTTTCTTACTGTTTAGGAATAACTAATATAGATCCTTTAAAATATGATTTATATTTTGAAAGATTTTTAAATCCCGAACGTATTAGTATGCCTGATATAGATATTGATTTTGAATATACCAAAAGAGATATGGTGATTAAATATTGTACCAAAAAATATGGTTTAAAAAAAGTGGCCCCAATTATTACATTTGGGACATTGGGTAGTAAACAGGTAATAAGAGATGTTGGGAAAATTTTAAACATTGATAGTAAAACAATTGATTTGATATCAAAAAAAATCGATTCAAGATTATCATTAAAAGATAATTATCAAAATATAAAAGAATATTTAACTGGTAATTCAGAAAATTTATACAAAATATCTTTGAAGTTAGAGGGTTTAAAACGTCATACATCAGTTCATGCAGCAGGTGTGGTTATGTCAAGATGTGATTTAGATGAAATAATACCTTTATACAAACATGATGATTTATACCTAACAGGTTTTTCGATGGAGTATTTAGAAGAAATAGGGTTACTAAAAATGGACTTATTGGCTTTAAAAAACTTAACTTTATTGAATAATTGTTTGAAAGAATTAAATATAGAAATTCCATTAAATGATATACTCACATTAGAGCTATTTAAAGAAGGAAATACTAGTGGAATATTTCAATTTGAATCAGAAGGAATGATAAAGTTTTTGAAAAAACTGAAAATATCAAACTTTAATGATATTGTAGCTGCAATTGCTTTGTATAGACCAGGTCCAATGCAGTTTATTGATTCGTATATTAATAGAAAAAACAACTTAGAAAATGTAGATTTCATTACACCAACATTAAAACCTATTTTAGAAAGTACTTATGGTATTGTGATATATCAAGAACAAATAATGAAAATAGCTAATGTAATGGCTAATTATAGTTTAGGAGAGGCCGATTTACTTAGAAAAGCAATGAGTAAAAAAAATGAATCAATAATGTTAAAAGAAAAGGATAAGTTTATAACTAATAGTATTAAAAACGGATATTCAAATGACATTGCAGTAAAAACTTATGAAACTATTAAAAAATTTGCTTTATACGGTTTTAATAAAGCTCATTCAGTCTCTTACTCCTTAATTGCTTATCAAATGGCTTATATTAAAGCACATTATCCTAATATCTTTGCAAAACATTTTTTATCAATGGTAATTGGAAGTGATAATAAAATAACAGAGTATATAACATCTTCTAATTTAAAGATAGAAAAGCCTGATATAAATTTTAGTGATTTACAATTTATTATGCATAATGAATCTTTAATATATCCTTTTACAAACATCAAAGGTGTTGGGAAGTCTTATGGAAATATTATTGTTACTAATAGAAATTATAGTGATATTTATGATTTTTTTAAAAAATGTGGAAATAAATTAAATAAAACTATTATTACAAACTTAATTAAAGCTGATTGTTTTAGGAGTTTCGGATATAATCAAAAAACATTAGATGATAATTTAGATACTTTAATTAATTATAGTGAGTTTGGAGAATTATTAGAAGAAAGTTTAAAACCAGAAATAATAAAATCAGAAGAATACTCCAAGCAAGAATTATACAACAGAGAGGTTGAAGTGTTAGGAATGTTGTTGTCAACACATCCAGCTATTGCAGTAAAGAAAAAATATAATTGTGTAGATATTAAAAATATAAAAGACTATTTCGATAAGATTTGTTTATTTGCGATAGTCGTTGAGAGTGTTAGGAAAGTGTCAACTAAAAATGGTCAAAATATGGCATTTATTAAAGGTAATGATGAAACAGGAAATGGAGAATTTGTCTTATTCCCTAGAAATTACCAAGAAATACATACAGGTAGTATATATATAGTAAAAGGAAAAGTCGAAAAAAGATTTGATAACTATCAAATTATAATTGAAAAAGTAAAAACAGTTAATTTTAACTAAATTATAGATTTGTCTTTATTTTTCTTAATATTTTTGATAAGATAAGATATAAGGTGGTTAAAATGAAAAATGGTCTTACATTAATAGAATTATTGGCGGTAATTGTAATTTTGGGAATACTTAGTTTAATTGCTGGTTTTTCAGTTAATTCTATTCTAAAAGAAAATACAGAAAAACTTTATAATACACAACTTGGTTTTATTGAACAAGCTGCTAGGAACTATATTGCTGCCAATCCTTTCGCATTGCCTGATGAAGGAGAAAGTTTAGATATAACCTTAGAAACATTAAAAACAAATAACTTTATTGATAGTACAATAATTAATCCTAAAACTAATGAAGAATTTAGTAATGGTTTAATTGTTAGAATCACTAATACAACTGGAACATATACTTATGAAGTGATCGGAGGTTAAATTATGAATGTCTTAGACATAGGAATTATAATTTTAATTTTATTTGGTGGGGTAATGGGATTTAAACGAGGATTTACCAATGAAGCGGTAAGTGCGATTGGAATGATTTTAGTTTTAATATTTTCTTTTTTGTTAAAGGATGTTGCCTCACAGTTCATGTATGAAAATTTACCTTTTTTAAATTTTGGGTGGTTTAAAAATGTTGCAATATTAAATATTTTATTTTATGAATTTATCGCATTCATAATACTATTTATTTTATTATCTTTATTGCTAAAAGCTTTATTAATGGCAACTTCAATATTTGAAAAACTATTAAAAGCAACGATAGTGCTAAGCATTCCTTCAAAATTATTAGGACTAGTAATTGGTTTAATCCATTATTATGTTATAACTTTTGTTATTTTAGCTTTATCAATGACATTTATTGACATTAAATCTAACTTAGGGCATGATATAGTAACTAAAACCCCAATATTAACGGATGTTTTTAATAAAAGTGCTGGTGTAGTTAATGAATTTGGAATTATTAGAGATAAATATAGTGATTCAACTATAAGTGAACAACAGTTTAATTATGATGCCATTGAATTGTTTTTAAAGTATGATGTTATAAGTTCAGAATCATTACAAAAATTAATTGAAAAAGATAAAATAACTGATCATGGTTATGATGAATTAATAAATAAATATAAAGGAGAATAATATGAAATTAAATAATAAAGAATTTGAAAGTTTTACAAAAGAATATGTTTTAGTAGATTTTTATGCTGATTGGTGTGGACCTTGTAAAATGATGGGACCTGTTTTAGACACAATCACAAGCATTAAAGTAGGAAAAGTTAATGTTGATGAAGAACAAGAATTAGCTAAAAAATACGGTGTGATGAGCATTCCAACTTTAGTTTTATTTAAAAATGGAGAAGTTGTATCAATGAAAGTGGGCTTTAATTCAAAAGAAGATATCGATACGTGGGTTGAAGAAAATAAATAATGCAACGTTATTTTAGCAGTAAAAAAGAAAATGAGTTATTTGTTTTAGAAAAAGATGATTTATACCACATAAAAACAGTGATGAGATTAACAACCGGTGATAAAATAGAAGTCGTGTTCAATAAAGAATTGTATATAGCAGAACTAGTAGAGGATAAAGCTAAGGAAGTCGAAAAAATAAAACTTGAAACAAAGTCATCTTATATAACTTTGTGTATACCTTTATTAAGTGACCAAAAAATGTCGTTTATTTTGCAAAAAGCAACTGAATTAGGTGTTGATAAAATAGTGCCTGTTGTTTTAGAACGCAGCATTGTAAAATTAAAAGATAGCGATAAAAAATATGTCAGATGGAATAAAATTTGTAAAGAAGCAAGTGAACAATCAAAAAGAGTTGATATCCCTGTTATTGACAAAATCACTAGATTAGATGATTTAAACTATGAAGGAAAAAAATTCATTTGTAGTACAAGAGAAAAGAAACATACCTTAAAATCAAAAATAACTAAAACTGATACTATGACTTTTATAATTGGGCCAGAAGGTGGATTAACTCTAAAAGAAGAAGAAAAATTAATTGAATTAGGATTTCTACCAATAACTCTTTGTGAGAATGTTTTACGAGTGGAAACAGTACCAATAGTCTTGTTAGGGATTATTAATTACGAAATGATGGAGTGAGAAAATATGGAATATGTAGCAATAAGTATTTGTTTGATAATTATAATAATAATAGCTATTATTGTCGTTAAGAAAAAAAATACAGTTAAACCAATAGATATTGAAAAAATAGAAGAAAAAACACCACTTGAAGAAGTGATAGAAGCACTAGAAGGTACCCCAGAGAGAAAATTAACAACTTATGAACAAGATCAAGAAGAAAACGCTATTATAAGTTATCAAGAATTAGTAAGAGCCGTGGAAGAAAAAAAATCAAAAACTACACCCGTTTCAACGCCAGTTATAGAACCTGTTGTTAATTCAGTTGAAACACCTTCATTAGAACTTAGCGATATTTTAGAGGAAAATATCACAACAGCAAATGAAGTTATAGAAAATACGGTTTTAGAAGTTGATACATACATAGAAGAACAACCCTTAATTGATGAGACAGCAGTTATTGAAGCATTAGCTGAAAACAGCGAAGAAGAGAAAAAATTTAAAAGTTCCGAATTTATTTCGCCTATATTTGGGAAAGATAAATTAACAGACGAATTTTTAAAAGAATTAAAGGATTTTAGAAGTAACCTATGAAATATTATATACACACACTCGGATGTAAAGTAAACACTTATGAATCAAAAGTAATGAGCGATATATTATCTAATAATGGATATAGTAAAGGGAGTATTGATGACAGTGAGATAATTGTTATCAATACTTGTTTTGTTACTAATGTTGCTGAAAAAAAATCGCTTCAAATGATTAGAAAATTAAGCAAACAAGGGAAACTAGTTATTGTGACAGGCTGTCTCTCGCAAGCTAAACCAGAAGATGTAGCAAAAATAAAAGAAGTAAGTATAATTTTAGGTAATCAAGATAAAAGTAAATTAATTGATTACATTAATGATTATAAACAAGAACAAGTAATAAAAATATATAATTTGAACGATTTACCATTCGAAGAGATGAAGTTAAATAATTTTGATAAAACAAGAGCTTTCGTTAAAATCCAAGACGGGTGCGAAAATTTTTGTTCATATTGTATAATACCATTTACAAGAGGGAAGTTAAGAAATAAGAAAAAAGAAGACGTCATTAATGAAGTTACAACTTTAGTCAAAACTGGTCATAAAGAAATAGTTTTAACAGGAATACATACAGGTAATTATAAGGATGAAGATTATAAATTTTCAGATTTATTAAATGATTTAGTTAAAATTGAAAACTTAATCAATTTAAGAATTTCATCAATTGAAATAACAGAAGTGACAAATGAAGTATTAAATGTTATTAAGAATAATAAAATTTTAGTTGATCATATGCATATTCCTTTACAATCAGGAAATGATGAAGTACTAAAAGGCATGAATAGAAAATATGATATTGCTTATTTTATGAATAAAGTAGATGAATTAAGAAAAATAAGACCCAATATTTCATTGACAACTGATGTTATAGTCGGTTTTCCTGGTGAGAGTGAAGAAATGTTTGAAAATACAATAAAAAATATTAAAGAAATCAACTTCTCAAAACTCCATGTTTTTCCTTTTTCTAAACGAGAAGGGACAAAAGCAGCCTCGATGATTAATCAAATACCAGAAGATATAAAAAAGCAAAGGGTTAAAAAATTGCTTGAAATATCTAAACAACTAGAAATCAGTTATATGACTAATCAATTAAATAAAACGCTGAGTTTTCTTCCAGAAACATATATAGATGGTGTTTTAACTGGCCATACTGGAAACTATTTAAGTGTTAAAGTTGAAGGTGAAGAAAATTTATTAAATACTAGTTTATTAGTTAAAATAACAAGTATCGATTACCCATATTGTTTTGGAAAGAAATTGTAATAATTTTAAATGATCACGCAATAGTGTGATTTTTTTATTTTTTAAAAGGAAATGATTTATTTTTGTCCTATATAACTTATAAGAGGGTGAGAATAATGATAAAATACTTTTTAACTAATGATGTTATATTTAAAAACTT
>CAYJPP010000046.1:0-7416 GCA_964372175.1 uncultured Muribaculaceae bacterium | reverse complement strand
TTTGTCATGTTCGGAAATTGAAAATATAATTATAAATTCTAAAAATAAAAATATGTTAACCCTCATTTTGGAACTTTAATTGTACAACCTTTTGGTAGAAATCTATCTTATCCAAAAAATACCAAGTTCAAATAAAGTGGCATGAAATATTAAAAGATTATGAAGAGCATTGTAAAAATACAAGTAAATAGTATAAGTAGGTTCACTCCACTCCAAAGAAAAAAACTAACCAATTAGTTAGTTTGTATTTCATTTGGAGCCTTTATGGTGGCTATCTAAGAATTTATGGGAGTATATCCCTCTGTATTTATATTATAATATATTCTGTTGTTAAGCACAAGTTATTTATTTTTTTTATTATTAAAAGAAATCATTTCATCTATAACTTTTCCATCAGTATTATATATTGCAACTTTCGTTAATTTATCATTCTCTTTTATACATCTATTCAAGATATCATTAGTAGAAATAAATTCAGGTGCATCACTATCGTACATAATCGGATAACAGTCACTAAAACCTAACATAAATCCTTCAATTGTCTTACAATATTCACCAATTGAATAATGGTCGCTATAAAAATATACTAATCTGTATCCATCAGAATATTCTTCATTTGAACTGTTATACTTCAATTTTTCTAATGCAATTTTCATAAATATCAACTCCTAAATTAATTATATCATTTATAAATCTTTTTATCTGATTAATATGCAAAAAATAGGAAAATTTAAAGTTTAATGATATAATATAAACGTAAGATAGATTTAAATTAGGAGTTGATTATATGGAAAATTATTCATTAAATATTGAGTCTAATAATATTGGTGGTTATTTTAGTTCAGAACAGATTGATTTATTAAGAATAATTCAATGTAATAATATTTCAGAATTATTTAATTTTATAAAAGAATGTGACCAGATTAAACATTTATTTAATGAACAAGAATTAATGTATTTGAATGATTTAGATGTTGAAAATGCAAAAAGAAAAGTATTCGCAGCATATCAAAACACAATGGTATTACATGATTCTGATTCTTTAACTGATATTGAAAATAAACTAAAAAATATTGGTGTTAAAGATGAACATATTCCTTATATAAAGCAATTTTTTGGTAATAGAGATATACAAATTATTAGAAAAACTATTGAAGCATTATACCCAGACAAAGCAAATGAAATTTTAGCATTAAGTCATCATTTTGTATCACAAGAGCGTGACCAATTAAAGGCAAGTAATATGTATGATGAACTTGTTACTTTAAATAATAATCTTTCATCATTTAATACTATGTTAGTAGGTTCTGGTAAAATATATAGTGTTGTAAATAGTTTCTATAACTCAGACGAATCAGAAGATAGATTTGATTTTTATAAGGCAAAAAGAGATTTAGATTTTGCAATAAAAAATGGTAAACAAGTGAGATTTCATTCTTTATTAGTTAAAGAAGATGCACATTTATTTGATGGTAAAAGTAAAGAGGAAATACTTACTATAATGAGTGATTATGTTAGATATACTATTGATTTTGTAAATGAATATAATAATACTCATAAAGTAAATGGGAAACCAGTTATTAATGCTATTGATCTATTTAATGAAATTGTTAGTTTTGATGTTAATAATCAGGGAGAATATTATAACATTTGGGAATCAAAATATGGGATTACTTTACAAGAATTAATACCTATATTTGATTATGCAAAAGAGCATAAACCTAATGGTGTAAGCTATTTATACAACGAACCTTTTTTAGAAAATGATGAAAGAAGAAAAAAAGTTTTTGAAACATTACAAACAATAACGTCTCTTTCACCTGGTTTAATCGACACATTAGGTTCTCAAATGCACATTACTATTAGGGAAGATTTAGGTAAAATTCAAAGATGTTTTGCAGATTTTAAGAGACTTCAAGAAAAGACTGGAATGAAGATTCAAATTACTGAATTTGATATGGTTCTTGGAAGTCGCGAAATATTACATGTATTTGGTGAAAATGCAGATTATACAATTGAACAAGTTTATGATATAAAAAGAAAGCAAATTGAAATGATTTCAAAAATTATTAATGATTCTGGTGTTAATTTATCTGGTATTTCTTACTGGTCATTAACTGATGGGATTGATTGCAATTTAGAAAGATTAAGAACTAATTTGTTGAAAAAAGGAACTATTACAGATATTAGTCAAATAACTACTGCATGTGGTGGATTAATTCCAACGCATCAGTCATTAATTAAAACAATCCAAATGAATTCGCAATTAGAAAGTTCTATGAATGAATTAATTTCTACTTCTTTATTATCAAGTCGTCAAGCATTAGAAAAATATATTTCAGAGCCAAAATTTAAAGAACATATGAAACAAGTCCAAGAACAACATCAATTATTATTAACAAGAGTTCAAGAAATGAGAAAAAATAATCCGAATTTATCTGATGAAGTTTTCTATAAACAAATGATGGTATCGTTTTTATCTCCAGTTATTCAAAGAGTAAATGAACAATATGGTGCAATAATACCGAAGGATAAATTACAAAAATTAAATGGCTTATTAAATCCTGAAAATATTAATTTTACATTTGATAAGAACCAAAATGATATTCAAGCAGATTCATTAACTGGCCAATTAATAATTAATCCTCAAAAAACACAAGGTAATACAATTGAAGAAAAAATTGTTAGTTCTATGGGTGTTTCTATTCATGAATCATTTCATTTATTAGTTAATATGCTAAAAAGTCCTGAACAAGCTGAACAACTTGGTGAGAGATTAATGTATAAGATTGCAACCTCTGAAGGTGAAAAAGAAATTCACTTTGCTCCTGGTAAATATGGACAAGTTTTAAGTGAAGGATTTGTTGAAAAACTTTCAAGTGAGTTTGCACAACAAAATGGTTTTTATTATACATTAAATCCTTCTTATATTCCTTGTGTTAATTTATGTAGTCAAATAATGCAACAAGATAGAACAATTGATTCAACTTTTCTATTTACTAAATCTGGAGATGATATAGTAAATAAAATGTCACCAGAAGTAAAGTCAAAGTTCGAAGAATCAGAAAGATTATTTGTGTTAAATAATTTTGAAACAAAGGAAACTAAAAAAGATGACGCATTAAAAGGAATAAATTCGAATTGTGTTGTATCAAGTTGGATGGAAAAAAATGATAAAGTACAAGAAGTTAAACAAAATGAAACTTTTAAGCAACCATTTGTTATAACTAGAGAAAAACAAAAATCAAAAATTGATAGTTCAAAAAAAGAATATGCTATTGAAACACAGCCTATCATTCAACACCAAAAAAAAGGATTTGATCAAAGAAGTCAAAATGAAATTCAAATTCATCAACAAATAAAAGAAAAGAATTTGGCAATAAAAAAACAAAAAGATCAACAAAGAAATTTAGAAAAACCGAAAGTAAAAACATTAACTAAAACTACAAACAATGGGGGAAATTCATCTGGTGGATTTGTTAATACATTGATTTTAACATTGATAATCGGATTTGTAGCAGGAGCTATTTTTATGGTTGTTTATAGCATTTGTAAATAAGGAAGAATAATATGCCCAGTCATAAAATTCATTTGAGCATTGCTCAGGAAGTAAATAAAAAATTAAAATTAGATAATGATTCAATTATGTTAGGTAGTGTATTACTAGATTTAACAATTGAACATAATCATGGATTATCACATTTTCAATTTGAAGACATTTATCCTAAAAATCTAGCAAATGTTGATGAATTTATAAAAGGTATCCTAATATGAATGATGATATTTCTATAGGTTATATAATTCATCTATTAACTGATAAATATTATAATGATGTTTATTATCACACTGATATAATTGGTATTGAACATAATAATAGTTTTAAACATAATCTTTTTGATAGTTATGATAGATATTTGTTAAAACATAAAAAAGTCGATAAATTTACAAACATAGATGTTATAAATCGAATTCCATTATATAAAGATATTTCATTTAATATAGAATATTTAAAATCATATATAAATAAACTAAATAGCGAAATTGATAATACTTATTATGATGAAGATTTTAAAGTTGATTATCAAGATTTTTTAGATGAATTATATAATGGATGTGTTAAATACATTTTTGATAATATAGATAAAGGAGTTAATCATGGATAGTAATTTAAGTATTAAAATATTAGAAGCATATATGGATATAGATAAAATCCATGATGATATAAATAATAAGATTTTTGAGTATATTACTAAAGCAACTGAACTAGTTGAATTATCTGAAGATATGTATCAAATTGAAAGAACGATAAAACTTAATAAGATTTCTTTAAAAGGTTATATTTTAGATTCTCCTTGTTGTAAAACACTTGAAGAAAATAATATATCAAATTATTCTATAGAAGAATTAAAACGATATTTATTAAAATATGAACAAACTTCAAATCATGATTGTTCATCATATTATTTAGCAATAAATTTATATAAATTACTGGAAAAAATCGAAAAACTAACAGATGATAAAATAGAATTAGAAATAAATAAATCATCTGAATTAGTTCCGTTGATTAATAATATAAAAAATATCAATAATAATGATTATGAAGAATTATGTAATCAAATCATAAATCAATTAAATGATAATTATCTTAATCAAAATTTGATTGACGATAAAAGTTTTAGTATATGTAAACAAATAATTAATGATATTTTTAATTACTATATAAGTGGTTATCCAGATATACCAACTGAATATGTATAAACTATTAAAAAAAGACAATATAGGTCAATATATCCTGATATTGTCTTTTTCTTTTTGCATATCTTTATCAAAATTATTAAGATTATTTTGCATAGTTTCTGATCTTTCAAATATATCTTTACAATACTTATCATATTTACGAAGTTCTTTTATTTTAGGTTGTATATCATTTATTTCAGTTAATATTTCAGATTTAACTTCTTCTGATTTTGCTCTATGATATCTTTTCCAAAGATTTTCTCTTTTACCCATTAACTTTCTATATTCTTCATAATTGGTTTTAGAAAAATATTCTAAATCTTCTTTAGTTTCAATATTATTGTTTGCCGTAAATCTTACTTGTTCTGAATACTTATCTAGTTTAGTAATTTCTTTTCTAATTGAATATGAGAGATATTGTTTAGGTTGTTTCTTTGGAAATACACCTAATAAATAACAATAATATAAAAATAATCCATATATTCCTTTATGAGTTTTATTGTTTTTAGAATATTCTTCAAAGATGGTTCTTTGTGGTAGTGGTTTAAATACAATTTGTCTAGATAAATATAATCTTTTATTTATATTATCTATAGAATAGTCATCACCAAATGCTTTTTCAATTCTAACTTTGTCTTTGCCATCTCTATAAATAGTCATAATACTATTACAAAAATAAACTTTATAATCTAATTTTTTTAATCGTTCAATAACTTGTTTAAGTGTAATTGAATAACTAATAACATTATCTAAATCTTCTTTTAATGTTTTATAATAATCATTGTCTAAAACTTTATGATTATAGGTGCTTTTATAACCTATATCTTCATCTAAAACAGATAAACCATATTCAGCACATAAGAAATCTGATATATGTCTTAACTTTGCTAGATTAGTTCTATGATTCGTAAGCAACCTTTGTATATTTCATATTTATGCTTAGCGAATCTGCAAGACCAATTGATTTTGGTTTTGAGTTCATCACTCATATTGATTTTTTTCTTTACGTCTTTTATCATACCACATCACACCTTTCTTTACAATAGCAACAAAAAAATCAACTTGCGTTGATTTAATCATTAACATCGCTTGGTGCGACGATTTTCTCTTATGGAGCAAGTGACGTAGGTATCTACAACTCTTGCTTAAGACGATTGATATAACTCAATCACTATATATAGTATAACACAATTTTAGAAAATTATTTATCTTCTTTGTTTGAAATTTGTTTTTTTAGTGTTTTAACAAGTCTAACATATAAATCTTGTTTGTTTGTTAAAGTTCCATTAAAACATAGTTCTTTACTTCTGTCATTATAAGCACCAGTTATTGTTTCTGTTAATTCCCAGTTGTATTTATTGATAAGTGGTGTGAACATTTCTAATTTGTAATCAGCTAATGTAATTAATGGTGTAGTTGTTCCAAGCCAATTCATTGATTCTTCAACTATTAAAGTTCCAATACCTAAACCTCTACATTCATCTGAAACGTAAAGAGTACATATTTTTTGTTCTTCCTCATCTTTTTTTAAACAAGCCATTGCCAATATTTTATTTTCGTCTTCTGGAGAACGAACAAATATTATATTTCGCTCATTAGTAGTTATAGCTGGTAGTTGCTTTGTAAAATACCAATTTTTATGATTTGGGTAGTCTTCGCAAATAAAGTCAGTAATTCTGTATATTCTTGTAGCTAAATCAAGAAACTCTTCATTATTATTTCCTAGATAATCTTTTAAACTTTCAATTTTAATCATGGTTTTCCTCCTGTAAATTGTTATTATAGTAACATTATTGTAAAATATTGTCAATATGTGCTATAATACGTAACGAGGTGGGACAAAATGTCAAATAAAGATAATAAAAAAAGATTGGCAATAATATCAATTATGACTTACTATGCTAGTCAAATATTCGATGAAACTAAATTATATGAGTTCAGAAAATCTCCATTAAAACAAGAAGTTTTAGACCAAAAAATTTATGTATATTCAGCTAAGGAAGATAAAGCAATAATTGGATATTTTAGAGTTTCAGATATATTATCAGGTAATACTACAGAAATTTTAAAATTAACTGGGTATGATAAACGTAAAGACGGACATGAAATTGTTTCATATTTTGGTCAAAACAATCCTAAATGTTTTGCATTATCGTTATATGATATTACTGAATTTTCAGAATATTTAACTCTTAGAGATATGAGAAGTGTATCAAATAATGCAGATATGCCACAATATTTGAAATTTGTTTATGAAGGAGACCCATTATATGATATGATAAATGAGTGGGATCAAGCATTTAGTTTAGATGGTGATATATGTCAAAATCCTAAAAAAGAAAAACAAATGATTTTACAAAGAGCTAGAAAGAAAGGTAAAGGTAAATAATATGACACATGAAATGAAATTACAACCAAAATATTATGATTATATTTTAAAAGGCACTAAAAGAATTGAATTAAGATTATTCGATGAAAAAAGACAAGAAATTAAAGTTGGAGATAAAATCAAATTTTTAAAAGAACCAGAATTAACTGAAAGTTTCGAAGCAGTAGTAACTGGAATGCTTAATTATAATAATTTTGATAATTTATTTTCTGATTATCCTATTGAAATGTTAGCAGATAAAGAAATGACAAAAGAAGAACTTAAATCAGTTTTAGAAGAATTTTATACTC
>CAYJPP010000045.1:0-7610 GCA_964372175.1 uncultured Muribaculaceae bacterium | reverse complement strand
AAAAAAAACTGTTATTTAACAGTTTTTATTAGTTCTTTTCGCTCATTTAAAACTTTTTTTAAATGCGTTATTAACTATTTCTAGACCTTTTAGTAACAATTCTTCTTCTATAACAAGTGGAGGAAGTATTTTTACTACTTGTCCGTCATCACCAGCTTGTTCTAAAATTAAACCGTTTTTAAAGCATTCTTTAATTATATCACTAGCGATACTAGGGTCAATAACATCAATTCCCCAAATCATTCCAATTCCTCTAATTTCAAATTCTCCTAAATTAGTTTCTAGGAATTCTTTAATTAGTTTTTCTTTTTGTTTAACTTGACCTTGAACATTTTCATTTAACATGTATTCAAGTCCCGCTTTACCTGAAACCATCGCTAATTGGTTTCCTCTAAATGTTCCATTGTGTTGTCCGGGTTTCCAAATATCTAATTCTTTTTTGAACATGGTTATGGCAAGTGGTTGCCCTATACCTCCGATTGATTTTGACATAACAACCATATCTGGGATGATACCAGCTCTTTCAAAAGAGAAGAATTCCCCGGTACGACAACAACCTACTTGTATTTCATCTGCAATCATTAAAATATCATGTTTATCGCATATATGTCTTATCCCTTTTAGAAATTCTACATCAAAAACATATATTCCGCCTTCTGCTTGAACTGTTTCTAAAATTATAGCGGCTGGTTTTTCAATTCCTATATGATCTTTTGATAAAATTACATCTAAATAATTTATTACATCCAATCCTTCAAATAAGTAAGGAACTGGTATATGAGTTACATTATTAAGTGGTACTCCCGCTCCTTCTCTTGCTTCTTTCTCTGTTGTTAAAGATAATGAAGCAAGTGACATCCCGTGAAAACACCCCATTAAAGCAAAAATATTTTCTCTTTTTTTATTTAATCTAGCTAATTTTAATGCTGCTTCAACAGCGTTAGTTCCAGAAGGGCTAGTAAACTGTATTTTATAATCCAATCCTTTTGGTTTTAATATATTTTCGCTAAAATACTTAACAAATTCTTCTTTGGCTGATGTATATAAATCTAGACTATGCATAATTCCATCATTGGTTAAATAATCTATCAATTTATCTTTTATATAATCGTTATTATGCCCATAATTTAAGGCTCCTGCTCCACAAAGAAAATCAATATACTCATTACCAGCAACATCATACATAATAGAGCCTTTGGCTTTTTCAAATTTTACTGGAAATTTTCTACAATATCCTCTTACAACTGATTCGTTTTCTTCAAATACTTTAAATTCACTCATTGTCTTTCTCCTTTATCCGTCCTATATCGATCATAGTTTTTCCTAGATCATACTTATCAACCCGAGACTTTACCTTTTTTTCTTTTTTTACCACTTCTTCAATAAATGAGTTAAGTTCATCATTATTAACTTTTGGCTTTGGTGTTTCTTTTTTTATAGCAGGCGCTTCTTCCACACTAGGCTTAGGAGTAATGTCTTTTTTAGTAGGAACACTTTTTTTAATGAATTCATCTATTTCTTTATTACTTTCAAGTGATTTAGTAGGTAAAGATTTTTTTCTTTTATGTGAAGTTATAATTATTACAATATAAGTAATAACTATAAAACTTGTTAAACCTATTATAGCATATAAATATAGAGAATTATCATCTTTTATTTCAAAATAGCGTTGAATTGTTTTTTCTGTTTCGTCATAGCTATATATATTTTCCTCACCGGTTTCCAAATTTAGACCATTTATTAAATAATAGTCATAACCTTCTTTTTTATATCCTAATACGGTTTGTTCACCTATTTTTACACTAACACTTTCATACCCTTCTAATTGTTCCTTAAAAGGTTTAGGAATGATATGTAGTTGATTAAACGCTACTTCATTATATTTTGTGTAGGTGTTATTTGAATATTCAAACAAAACTATTTCGCCAACTTCGTCTTTTAAAGCAACTAATGTAATATCATTTGTTAGGTTATATGAAGCCGGTACTATTTCGCCATTAATGGTTACAGTAGTTTTTTCAAAAAATATTGAAGTTTGAGGGAAAAATTCATCTTTCCTAACTACTGTATAAGAAGAGCCTTCGTAATCAACATTGATAGGGGCTAGTTCTTTGACTGTAACATTGACTGTATAGGTTTTTGAAGTTCCATTTTGAGCTGTAACAACAACTTTTAATGGATTAACACCTTCTATAACATCAAACATACCAGTTCCAGAAACACTTGCTTTTGAATCTTCCTCTGTTGCGATAATTGTTACGTTTTTCACTTCATTTTCAACTGTCAAAGCATATTCTAGGACATCTTTATTAAATTCTGGTGTTAATGTATGACCTTCAACACTTAATGAACTTAAATTATTGTTCTTGCTGTATGTTGCTTCCAATTCTGATTGTGTCATGGTTGTGAATGAAACTGATTTCCCTGCTACTGATAAATCTGTTGTATCAAAACCTAACACTCTTGGGTTCACAACTGAAACACTAGCACTTCCAGATGATTTAGCTTTAAAACTAAAAGTGTATGATTTGCTATATGTACTACCATTAGAGGTCACATCTTTAACTGTTTGTCCCCCAAATGAACTACTTGTATAAGTTAAGTGACTAGAACCTTGAACATCAAATTGCCAAGATCCAAGCGGTACTGATGAAGAAACTTTAACTGTTACTGTTACCGTTTCCCCCACTATAACTCTACTTTTATTTGTTGTTACAGATATAGAAGCACTCGCTGCTTCAACATTTGAGACTAATAATAAACTAGTTATAATTGTAAATATAATTAAACTTATTTTTTTCATTTATACCTCCTATTGATTTATATAAGTTACATTTAGTAAATGTTTTTGAACTAATAATAAGTCCACTATATCAACGACATTATCTCTATTAACATCACAAGATTCTAAATATTCATTTGTTAAGGTAACAGAGTTTAATAAATGTTTTTGAACATATAGTAAGTCTACTATATCAATTATGGCATCTCCATTAGGATCACCATATAACACATAAGTGTACTCCTTAGTAACATCGCCAACAGTAACGGTTATTTTATCACCTGTTTTAGTATTACCATCTGTTAAAATATTACCATTTTTATCTCTTATTAATACCAATGCATTAGGATTAGCTTTATTAAAACTTTCTTTTAATACATCAAGTGAAGTAACGCCAGACATTAAAATATCTTCAATTTTAACACTAGTTAATTTTTCGATAGTTTCAGAATAACTCATTAACTCTTCATCTGGATCTAATCGCGTAACTTTTAATGAATATATCAAAATATTTCCATTTGCTGCTGTAACAGTTATATTGAAAGTTTGGTTTTTCTCTGTTATTTGAACATTACCAGTTCCACTAACTGTTGCGCCTTTTGACGCGGCTGTTGCAACTGCGCCAATATTTATAGATGTTTTATTATATGGCACAACTAATTCATAGTCATATTTTAATCCATAAAAATTAGTTACTAAATTTCCATCTACTGTCAGTGTATTTAGATAATTTATAGGACTACTTGTACTTGGCAATGGGCTAGATTCTGGCATGTTTTTAAAAACTGGAATATAGAAAATAAATGGTGTCTGATACATACTCTCACCTAATATTTTGAAATAAGCGTTGTATGTCTCACCAGCCTCTGTTTTAGGTGCTTGAATGTTTTGCATGTATTGTTTATTAAAACAAGTTGTTCTACCTTCGCAAAAGACATCCCATTTTTGAGTGTAATTAGTACTGTCTCCACTTTGTACATAATCTGCTTTTATCCATTCAGCTCCCTTTATAATAGCTGTATATTCAGAATTCCATCCTGAATCATAAGCAAATTGTAAGCCGTTATAAACAACATTTTCTCCACCAGCTCCAATATTATAGTAATTGTAATATCCGTTAAATTGTGGATATGATTCATAAGTTCCTTGAACTAATGCACTTCTCCCTGAACCTACTTCTAGTCTAATTCTACTAGCTAAGAAATAAGGACTAACATTTGTCAATTTTCCCGCTTCCATTATAACTTCGGCAAAACTTAACGTTCCTCCGTCAACTTTTTCAGTTTCCATATAACTCCCCTTTAAAATATTTTGAACGCCATCAATAGTATGAACAGAAGCATCATACGCTAATGATTCAAACATAAAAACATCTTTTATATTTAAGAAATTTCTAGGGTCTAAATAATAAGATATTATTGCTGGGTTAGCAGAATACCATGTTGGACCTCCTCCTGAATAATCGTTTCTAAACGAATTAGTATCATAATTATAACTTTCTAAATTCTTCCAACCGTCTCTACTGCCATTACTATCCCAAACTAAACTTTTACTTTGAGTATAATACTGATTATATACTGCTGTTCCAAACTCCATTTCTAACGTCCCTAATGAAGAGGCGTTAGGAATAGAATTAGTTGCCATAACTGGCTTGAAAATAGCATTTGGATATATTTGCTGTAAGTTTTCTAATAAAACTTTATAATCAGCTGGAAATTCCTCAGCAACAGAGCCTGTTCCTTCTGAATCAAATACATACACTATCGAACTACATACATATGCTTCCTGACTATATTCTAATTTATACCACCCACTAGAACAACCTTCACTTGCTGGCGCTTCACCGATTATAGTTACATTACTGCCATCTGGAAGAGAAGTTATAATTCCGTGATTTGTCCCCGGACCACTTCTTATATTTGCGCCTGTTCCAGTTGTTGATGCGATGGTCCCTCGTTTTGTTTCATATGCTACAACTGGTGAGAAACTCAAAAATAAAATATTTATAGCTAAAAGCAAATTAAATGCCTTTTTCATATCATCACCTACCCTATTAATTATATCAAAAAATGTCGAATTTTGATATAAAATTTTATAAAATAATTAAAAAAAGGAAACCGTAATCCTACGAGTTTCCGAGTATCAATAGATACATTATATATTATGCTATAAATATTAAAAATATAATTGTTTTTGTCTATCTTGCTTCGACAATTAATTTAATAGCTGTTCGTTCATCTCCTTCAATAACAATATCAGTAAATGCAGGTATACAAATTAAGTTCTTGCCTGATGGTGCTACAAACCCTCTGGCGATCGCTATTGCTTTTATAGCTTGGTTGAGTGCGCCAGCACCTATTGCTTGTATTTCAACAGAACCTTTTTCTCTAAATACATTAGCTAATGCTCCTGCTACTGAATTAGGATTTGATTTAGCTCCTACTTTTAATGTTTCCATATATATTTCCTCGCTTTCTAATTAAATATATGGGAAAATATTAAATATATGAAAAAAAATGCTACTAAGTAGCAAATTTCGTATAAGCAATTATTTCATTAAATTGTTCTTATAAAATCCAAATTTTTCATTAATTTAAAAGCATGAATTATTATAAACTTGCTTCAATAACTTTCATAAACTCATTATTTATTTCTTCTAATCTAGTTTCCGTATTAGCTTCAAATCTAACTGTTATATTTGGTGATGTATTAGAAAAACGAATTAAAGCCCACCCGTCATCAAACATTACTCTAATACCATCAATATCATTATATTTATAATTTTTTTTATCAGCATATTCTTTTACTTTCTCAACTACTAATGCTTTATTTTCTTCGGTTGTTTTTATTTTGAGTTCATCGGTTGAAAAATATTTACTTATATCGTTATATAGATCAATTAATGTTTTATCGGTTGTTGACAATATTTCTATCATTCTTAATCCTGCATAAATACCATCATCAAATGTTTCAAATCTATCGCCAAACCAGATGTGCCCAGAATATTCTCCGCCAAAATCTAGATTTAATTCTTTCATTTTTCTAAACATATATGAATTTCCAGTGCGATACATAATAGGTTCTATATCTAATTTATTTAAATCATCAATTAATGATTTTGAACACTTAACATCCATTAACCCTTTTCTTATTTTTAATTGCTTGCTTAAATATCTATAAACTATTATCATAAATACATCAGTATTTATAATATTACCTTCATTATCGACAAATCTAACTCTATCACCATCTGCATCAAAGGCCATTCCTAAGTCACAGTTTTTTTCAACTACTAATTTTTGTAGTTCTACTAAATTTTCGCTAACTGCTGGATCAGGATGATGGTTAGGGAAAGTTCCATCAGATTCACAATAAAGCAATTCTGTATCAATATCTAACTTATTAAGTATATCCTTAATCACAACACTACATGTTCCGTTCCCACAATCGATCGCTGCTTTAATTTTCTTATTACCTAATTTAAGTGAATTAACCATCAAATTAACATAATCTTCTCTTATCTCATAATTTGTTACTTTACCTATACCTTGTTTAAATTTTCCAGCAACTACAAAATTTTTAAATTCAATTATTTCCTCACCACATGCATTGCCTCTATCATCAAATGATATTTTAAAGCCATTGTCATTAGCTGGGTTGTGCGATGCTGTAATCATGATTGCAGACCATATATCTAATTTATATCTAGCTCTATAATACATAGGAGTTGTAACCAAACCCAAGTTTATTACTTCCGCACCAGTTTCTACAAGCCCTTTAATCAAGTTTTCACATAATATTGGAGAAGATAACCTATTATCATATCCTACTAAGACTTTATTCCCTTTAATATAGCTCCCGAAGGCTTTTCCAATCATATATGCAGTTTCATTAAATAAATTTACTTCATACGTCCCTCTTATATCATATGCTCTAAAAATTGTCTCGTTTATCATATATTTTTTTGCTCCCTTACTAAAACTTTTTGTCTTCCTAACTCAATACCAGATTGTTCATTTTCATAGTATTCTTTTTCTAACTGTGCTTTTTGATAATTATTAAAATCAACTACATTTCCGTCAACTATGTCATTTCTTTCAATATGTTCGGGTTTTACTAATCCACTTTTAATGAATTCTTCAACATTAGTTGTTAAAACACCATCAACCCTTGTTGTATTCACATCAACAATCCCTTGTTTTCTTTTCTGAATTTGTTTTTCTTTTCTTATTTCTTCATTAAGCGCAACATATCTATTCCACTCTAGTTTTAAATTTTTAGTTGTTTCTCTAACAGCACAAGCAGCTGTCGCGATAACAATTATGTTTTCAGAATTTTCTAATAAATCAATTCCATGTTTTACAAATAACGAGTTTATAAAATGAACACTTCCTAGAAAAAAACCACTCCCTAAAACGGCGTAAGTTCCACGCGCTAATGTAATAGGGAAATTAGTTACAACGTTTTTAGGGACATTACTTAATCCTTCTTTATTTAACTTATACATATAATCACCTATATTAATTATAATGCTTTTAAATAAATTTTGCAATAAAAAAACATTAATAAGTAGTTTTATTAGTAATAATTTAAAAAGTTGATAAATGAGATAATTTATGAACTAGCAATTATGTCATTTATTTCTTTTGGTGATAGAGATGTAATATCAGATATCAGCTCAATATCTATATTATTATTATGCATAGATATAACTATTTCTTTTTGTTTTTTTAACTCTCCTTGCTTAATTCCTTGTTTGTGTCCAACTTTAACACCTTTTTCAAGACCTTCTTCATACATTTTATTCTTACTTGTTGCTACATCACAT
>CAYJPP010000044.1:0-7707 GCA_964372175.1 uncultured Muribaculaceae bacterium | reverse complement strand
TAGCAAGGCTTGCAGCAGCGCAAGCGGTTTTAGAAAATAAATAAAATTATATTTAAAGTTAAAATTAACGGATTATAAGGAAATATTACACCTAAAAAAATAAATAGAAGTATTTTAAGTTAAATATTTGCTATCAAAAAAGATTAAGATAAAGGCTTTTGTCACGTATCTTAATCTTTTTTTACCTAAATATTACAATGTGCGATTAATATAAAATAAGATATATATGAGTGGTACATGTAAATTGAAATCAATAATTTAAACAATAATTAGTCAACATTATACATTGCTAAGAGCTACCACCATTAAAAGTTCTAATTTTTGAATTTATGACTTCGGTCCGTCTCGGTCCGAAGTTGATGGGTTTTCATTAAAAAAATATTCTTAAAATACAAAAAACATATTGAATTTAAAAAAATAATGATATAATAAGTTCTAAAGGTGAAAATAATGGAAAATGTTAAGCTAATGAATATGTGTAAAATTATTGATAATAGTACAGGAAAAATTTTGGTTCAAAAAAGGATTAAAGGTTGGAAGGGAATTGCATTTCCAGGAGGAAAAGTTGAAAAAGGGGAAAGTTTATATCAGTCAGTGAAAAGAGAGATAAAAGAAGAAACTGGACTTTGTATTAAATCAACTAAGATAATGGGAATAAAAAACTGGTATAATAGTTCAAAAAATGAGAGATGTATAGTTATATTGTTTGAAACTAGCGAATTTAGCGGGAACTTAACAACTAATAGCGAAGAAGGAGAGAATAGCTGGATTTTTGAGAAAAATTTAAAAAAGGAAGATTTGGCTGATAATTTTGATGTGATACTTAAATTGTATAATGATAATAATAAAAGTGAAATGATTTACGATGAATTTATAAAAAATTGGGTACTGCTATAGGAGGAAATTATGAGAAGAATAGTGTGTATAGGTAACATGACAAATGATATAATATTAAGAGTGAATGAGCTGCCAAAATTAGATGACGTTGCCTACGTTAATAATTATACTAAATGTATGGGAGGTAGAGGAGCAATAGTGGCAATCGCATTGGCGTCACTTCATTCAAATTGTAGTTATATAACTTCAATTCCTGATAATCAAATTGCTCTAAAGTATTGTGATTTTTTAAAAGAAAACGGTGTAAATATCAACGGAGTTTTTACTGATCATAATTGTCAAGAAATGTATGAAGTATACATTGCTGTAACTAAAACTGAAGAAAATTGTATATCTTTTTTTAAACCTGCAAATTTAAATTTTATATTTACTGAAGAACAAAAAAAAGTTTGTGAAAAAGGAGAAATATTTTATTTTTCGACACATTATAAAAAATTTAACATTGAAATTTTAGAATATTTAAAAAATAGCGAAATTGAGAATAAAAAAATAATTCATAATATAAGTAATTATTTTTTCAGTTCCAATGAATATATTAATATGATGTTAGAAACTAGTAACATTTTAATTGGGAATTCATTAGAAATGAATGAATTAATTGAGAAACTTAATTTTCAAAATACAGAATCGCTTTTAAAAACATATCCCAATATTAAAACTGTATTTGTGACACACGGAAAAGAGGGGTCAGAAATATATAGCCAACAACAAAAAGAATTTGTAATTGCCAAAGATGCTGAATCTACTTCACCTGTTGGAGCTGGAGATTCATATTCTGCTGGAATAGTTTATGGTATATCGAATGGTTGGACAAATATAGAATGTGCAAACTTTGCAAGTGAATTAGCTGCTATTTCAGTTGAAAGTACAACATCATATCCTGATTTAGTGAAAGTAAAAAAATTGAGAAAGGTTTTAGAGGATAGATAATATGAAAAAAATTTATTTAGCAGCACCTTTATTTTCTGTTTTGGAACGCGATTATAACAAGAGGTTAGCGAAGAAAATTGGAGAAAATCCGGACTTTATTGTTTTCTTACCACAAGAAATAAGTCCAGATAAATCAAATAAAATAGACCCTATGTTTCCAATTTATGAAGGATGCAGGGATTTAATAGTTGATAGTGATATTATATTAGCAATAGTAGATGGTTCTGATGTAGATTCTGGTGTGGCTTGGGAGTTGGGATATGCTACAGCTAAAGGAATACCCTCAATATGTGTAAGAACTGACATTAGAAAATCTGAAGGTAACGGCGTTAATGTAATGATTGAATTTAGTTCAAAAAGTATGATGTATTTGACAAAATATCATCAAGACGAAAAAGACGTGACAAAATGTATTATTAAAGAATTGGAGAATGTACTTTATGGAAAAGAAAATATTAATGTCGATAATGACTAAATACTCAAATAAAATATTTGAAGGAACTAAAAAATGGGAATTTAGAAAAAATTTACCCAAAATAAATGAATCTGATGAACTAATAATAGTAGTTTATTCATCAAAAGAAAAAAAAGCAATCATAGGAGAGTTCAAAGCAGGTCGAATTTTAAAATGTTCATTTGAGGATTTAATGTTAATAACTGAAAACAGTAATGATGAAAAAGCAATCAATTGGTTTAAGAATTATTACAAAAATAAAACAGAATGTTGTGCTATTGAAATACTAAACCCTATAGAATATACAGATTACATAAGTTTAGATAATATTCAAATGCAGATACCTAATTTTAAAGCACCACAAAATTTTATTTATATAAAAGAAAAAAGCGAATTAGATAAAACCATTAATAGTGTAAAGGTGAAGAAACGATGAAAGATTATAAATGCAAAGTAGAAGAGATTAAATTAGAAAATATTAATTTAAAAAGACTAAAGTATTTTAATGAATATCACAAAAGTTTCATTAATATTGTATTAGAAAGTATTCAAAATAATTATGATGAAATAGATGATAAATTTCCTAAAAAATTGATAGAAGTAGATAGTGCTGAATTTGATGAACATGGTTATTTTACACTTGGTAAAGATATATGGATTTTGCTTGTTGATAATAAAATTGTTGGATTTGAAGTGATAACAAGGAAAAGAGGTGGTTCTATTAAACTAGGGCCAACATATATATCGCCTGATTTTAGAGGTAAGGGTTTAGCAAAAAAAATGATAGAATTATTGTGTAGAGAATATAAGAACAATGGCGCTAGAAAAGTTTATGTAACAGCTCCGTTAAATAATTATTCTACTTCTAAACTGGATTATGAAAATTTAGGTTTTAAATTGGAAGCTGTATTATATAAAAATTATTCAAACAAAAATTCAGAAAGAGTATGTGGGAAATTTTTAAATACAAATTTATTATGTAATAAAAATTCTAATCCAGTTAGAGTTAATGAGGGGCCACTTACAATTGAAAAAATATTGAAAAATAATATTAGCAAATTTTCATTCGATGATATAAAAATGTACATTGAAGAGAATATGTGTAAATATTTTGATGATATCGATGTGACATTTGTGAAATCTTTATGTAGGGTAGTAGAAAAAAGTGACAAATTGATATATGATGAAAAAAATAAAGACGCTTATTTTTCAATAGATAAAAATGAAATTTCATCATTAGCTATTGCAACTCCAAAAAGAGGAGGTAATTATAAAGTTTCTCCTTTTATAATATCTGATAAATATTTGAATAAAAATAATGTGGATTTAATGGTAAATTCTATTGAACAAGGTGCAACAAACTTAAATCGTAAAAAAATTTCAATTTTTATACCAGTGTGTGAAGTGAAAATATCGAATTATATTTCTAATAATGGATACATTTGTGAAGGTATTATTAGAGAACCTTACAAACCTGGTGTAGATATTATAATATTCTCTAAAATGGTGTCATAAATGAATGTTTTAAGTTTGCAAAGTTGGATTGATATTTTAAATTCTAAAAATGTTAAAAAAGAGGGAATTGTATTTAGTTCATCGGGAACTACAGGAAACTCTAAAAGTATAAAATATACAAAATATGTTATTAATGGTTCAAAAAGAAGGTTAAAAGAACTTTTAAAACTTATAGATATACAAGCTAATAGAAAAGTTGTAATTCTATGGGGGTATGGGTTGTTTCCGCCATCATTCTATTATACAATGACTTTTACTGAATTAGACCACACTGTTTATCCTTTGGGTTCTGGAAAAAATATGAATACAGAACACAAAATGGATGAAATGAAAAAAATAATGCCAAATATTATTATAGGTATGCCAAGCTATATTTTAAAAATATTTAGGGAAGCTAAAATAAATAATCAATATATTAATTTATATAAAGACTTGGATTTTATAATTACCGGAGGAGAACTTCTTACATCAGAAATCAGAGATGAAATTGAAAGTTTAGCTAACGTTAAAATTTATGATAGTTATGGTATGTTACATGCACCAATGATTGCGTCTGAGTGTAGATGTGGAAAATTACATCTTTCAAAGGAGTACAATGCTGAAGTTATTACAAAAAATAAAAAAATTTTAAAATATGGAGAAGGCACTTTGCTATTGAGTAGTTCAAAGATTTTTGATAAAGTTAAAATGAAAAAACTTGAAACATCTGATAATGTGAAATTGATAAATGAAAAATGCGCATGTCGTTATCGAACTAAAATAATTGAGATAATCGGGAGAGATTCTAACTCAATAAAAATAAAAGGGCAAATTGTAGATTTTAATACTTTGATTTCAGAATTGTCAAAATATAACATGCATAGCTTATTTTATATTAAAATCACTAAAAATCCTGTTGAAAATATTCAGTTTTATGTGTCACCTGACGTAAATATTAAAAAGTTCTTAATTATTGTAAAAAAATATATCAAATTTAATTTTGAAACTATAGTGCAAACAGATTTTTCAATTCCTTCCACTTGTTCTGGAAAAAGCAAAGTTTTGATTGTAGAGGACACAAAATAAATGAAAGAAAATATAATAGAAATAAAGGAAAATATAACAATTGAAGATGTGATAAAAATTAGTAGGTATAATAAAAAAGTTATATTATCTGAAAAATGTATAGAAAGAATCGAAAACTCAAATAAAGTACTCAATTTACTTAAAGATAAGGATAAACTTTATGGTATTAATACTGGGCTAGGTGAATTGTGTGATCAAGTTATAAAAGATTGTGAACAAGAAAAATATCAAGAAAACATAATCTTATCTCACGCAGTGGGATGTGGAGAATCATATACACCAGAAATAATTAGAGCAGCAATGGTTATTTTAATTAATTCAATTGCAAAAGGTAATTCAGGAACTAGATTGTGTGTTGTTGAAAAATTATTAGAATTACTAAATAGAGGTATTACACCTATAGTGCCTTCGAAAGGTTCTTTAGGAGCAAGTGGAGATTTGGTGCCTTTGTCACACATGGCATTACCATTAATAGGCTATGGAAATGTGTATTATGAAGGGAAAGTTAGTGCTGTATCTGATTTAATTGAACAAAAAAAATTTAAAAAGATTGAACTTGATGTAAAAGAAGCTTTATCATTGATAAATGGAACTCATTTTATGCTTGCAGTTGGAATCTTTCTAATTGCTGAATCAAAAAAAGTGATGAATATAGCCGATTATGCTTCAGCATTAACGTGTGAAGCATTAGGTTTTCATGAGTCGAATTTCAATGAATATGTTCATTCTTTAAGACCTCACAGTGGACAAATAGAAGTAGCAAACAGGATGAGAATTATTTTATATAACAGTACGAACAATAAAAAGAATAATGGAAAAATTCAAGATGGATATTCAATAAGATGTATTCCACAAATTCATGGAGCTAGTTTAGATACATTAAAATTTGTGGAAAATATAGTCGAAACAGAACTAAATTCAGTTACTGATAATCCAGTAGTTTTTACTGAAAATAAAAAAATAATTTCAACTGGCAATTTTCACGGCCAGTATTTAGCGTTAGGTTATGATTTTTTGTGTATTGCATTATCAGAACTTTGTAATGTATCGGAAAGAAGAATAGAAAGATTAGTTAATCCGACATTAAGCGGACTTCCAGCTTTTTTGATTAATAATCCAGGAGTTAATAATGGATTAATGATAGCTCAATATACAGCTGCATCATTAGTGTCTGAAAATAAAGTTTTATCACACCCGGCCAGTGTAGACAGTATACCTTCATCGGCTAATCAAGAAGATCATGTTAGTATGGGAAGTATATCATCTAGAAAGTGTTTGGATATATTGAATAATTTATTTAGAGTATTGTCTATAGAATTTTTGTGTAATTTACAAGCTTTAGACTTGAGTGATAATATAGAAAAAACTTCAATTATATCTAAAGAGATTTATAATTACATAAGAAAAGACATAGATTTTATAAGCGAAGATCGATTATTATACGTAGATATTGATGTTATTGAGTCTATTTTAAAAAAAGGAAAATTAAATAAAAAGATTGAAAAAATAATTGGAACTACAGAAATAAAATAAAGACGAATATTTGTAGATTATATTAACTAATTTTAATAATTAATACATAGATGGTTTAATAGGTAGTGTAATACAAATTAATGCATGATATAATAAAAATGTAACAAGATGTTGTTAAACTATTTGTAGGCAAAATAGATAATACTAATTTGCCTACCTAACTACAACAAGGTACAGGCAGTTTTAGAAAGTAAATAATATTATATTTATAGTTAAATATTTTTCAATAAATAAGATTAAGATAAAGACTTTTGTCACATATCTTAATCTTTTTTTGTCTAAATATTATAATGTGCGAATATAGCAGTAGAAGAGTTTAGAAAAAATATGAGAAAATTAATATACCAACAAATCCAATAGAGTCAGTAAATTCATGTTTAAGAAAAGCAACAAATGGAAATGGAACATATGAAAAAAGTTTTTAAATTAACAGAAAAAGGTTTTACGTTAATTGAATTGCTGGCAGTAATTATAATTTTAGCAGTGGTTGCGTTAATAGCCACACCAATAATATTAGATGTGATAGAAGAAGCAGAAAAATCAGCAGATATGTCACAAGCTAATTTATTATTAACAGGAGCAGAATATTTATATACAACTTCAATTCTTGATGAGAATCTTAAATTTAATGAGAATACAAATATTTATTCATTAATTGACACTAATACTATAAAACCGCCAAATGGTAAAGCATTTATAACACCTGATGGTAAGATTGCTATTGCTGTTTATATAAATGGTTTATGCTATGAAAAAACAGCAGATGAAGAAAAAATGATGGCTCATGAAGTTGAAACAGCAGAAGATTGCGCGCCAAAAGTTGAAGAAGAAATAGTAAATAAGCATAATTGTGAATTTATGGATTCGTATATAGACGCCAGTACTAAAATATTACAAAGTGATTTACAAACAGAGTACACGATTGGTATTAAAACTAAAATAGGTCGTGGTTTACAATCTCAAAAAAATGATATGGGAATTTTCGGAAGTGGTACTGATTCAAATCAAATTAACTTATCTTTTGTTGATAAGACAACTACATTAAGTGAGAGTATTGATTATACACCTTATTATGATAAGTGGGTAGATTTAGTTTATACTTACGATAAAGCTACAACAGATAGAAAACTATATATTGATGGAGAATTAAAGGTTACATCAAAACATAGTATTCCGGCATATAGTGGTTTTTATGTAGGGACTAGTTTTTCCAGTGGAAGGTATGCTAAAATGCACATTTCACAAATGAGGATTTGGAATAAAACATTCACAGAAGAAGAAGTAAATCAAATAGATTTATATAGTAAAGAACC
>CAYJPP010000043.1:5206-8385 GCA_964372175.1 uncultured Muribaculaceae bacterium | reverse complement strand
AAATTAATTACAATGAAAAGTTCATAACCGGTTTATAATACGTGCCATTTATGATTTAAAGCGAAACATTTCGTTTATATAAAAAAAGTCTACACATAATTTGCGTAGATTTTTTATTGTATTATTATAATAGCATTTTTGCACTTTTTTAAGAGCATTATAATGTGGCGCATTTTTTTGAAATTCAAAGTTACCTAGAAATAGTTAGTTTTTTAGTGTATACTAATTATAGGTGATGTTTATGTATGGTGCGGTAATCGGAGATTTAACAGGTTCTATATATGAATATGATGAGTTTTTGGATTCGCGAAAGAAGACCGTAAACCTAGATAGACGATTAAGTGTTTATAATAAAGATTTGGCTACTCCTGATTGCTTTTATAGTGATGACAGTATACTAACAATTGCAATTTTAGATAGTATTTTAAACGGAGTTAGCTATGAGCGTAAGTTAAAAGAATATGCATTTCTGTATAAAAATTATAAACCTGTTGATAGATTTTTCAATACTGCTTTTTCTCCCACTTTTCTAAAATGGAGCGAAGGCAATTATATAGGCACCAGCAGTGGGAACGGAGCTGCTATGAGAGTTTCTCCAATAGGATATTTATTTGACAACGAAAGAATTATTTTAGAAGAAGCAAAAAAAGCTACAATTTGTTCTCACAATTCCATTGAAGCCATTGCTGGAGCTCAAGCAGTTGCTTTATGCATTCATTATTTGAAACTAGGTCTTGAAAAAAACAAAGTTATTGAGTACATTAGCGACAGATTCCACTATAACATTAATATGAATTTATCTTTATTACAAAAAACTAATACATTTACCTCTGATTGCAAAACCTCTGTTGAATTAGCTTTGTTTATTAATTATATTTCATATTCTTTTGATGAAGTCATTTTAAATTCTTTATCAATAGGCGGCGATACGGATACAATCGCTGCCATTAGCGGTTCAATTGGCGAACAAATTTATCCTATTAAAGATGAATATATTAATTTTGCTAATAAAAAATTACCAGATGAATTTGTTAAATTTTTGAAAAAAGTTAATACTTCTAATTAGAATTAAAATTCATTACCTAAGGACTTAAAAAAACAATTCTTAATATGCATATAAAGGCGACATATAACTATTGCATTTTTCTACTGTTTACTATATAATGTAAGCATAAAAGAACGGTTTCAATAACCTTATTAGGAGAGTGAAGTAAATGATAAAAAAATTAAATAATAAAAAAACATTAGTTATTTTATTAGGTATAGTTGTAGTTTTAACCGCTATCATTGTCGGTGTGTTTAAATTTAATAATGATGACGAATTAAATACAAATGAAATCATTTTTAATAAAGCAGGTGTATATGATGAAGTTAGAGAATATGATAAAGTAACCATTACTAGCAATGATGTTGATTTATCTAACATAAAAACAAAAGAATTAATAGTGTCCAGCGAAGTCGGAAATGGTACCGTTAAATTAACTAATGTTGAAGTTACTGATAATTTAGAGATATTAGGCGGCGGTCCTAACTCTGTTTATATAAATGACTCAAGTATAATAAATATCAATATTAATTTTAGTGAAGTTAGAGTTGTTTTAGATAACAAAACTAAGGTAGATAAATTAATTTCAAATGAAGTAAATAGCCTAGAAATTGCTGGCGAAGTAGCAGAATTAACACTAAATAAAGAAAGCGTCATTAAAATATTGGAAACTTCAAAAGTTAATAAATTAGCAATTAACGCTAATATGAGCGTTGATATTAAAGCTAATATTAGTAGTATAAAAATTGCTGATGATTTAAATGATGTAGTATTAGAAACTGCAAGTAATGTTATAATTGATAAGCTATTATCAAATAGCAAAGTTGAGTTAAATGGATTAGGAAAATTATTAACTATTGAAACTAATAATAAGGACAACATAAGTGGTACTATGAATATTGATAATATAGAGTTTGAATTTTTACCCTCGTATATTATAATCTTTAATAGTACAGGCGGCAGTGATGTTATTAGTCAAAGCGTATTTAAAAACGAAAAAGTTGTTAAACCCGCTAACCCTAGTAGAGATGGTTTCACTTTTGTGGAATGGCAGTTAAATGATAAAACATATAATTTCGATAGTGAAGTTGTTAGTGATATAACATTAATAGCAATATGGGAAAAAGATGTCACCTCCACGCCAGAAGAAAAATTAACTACAATCACAAAAAGTGAAGTATTTGAAACTAAATATGAGACAATATATGTAAACGATAAGAACTTAGAAAAAGGAACAACCAAAACCGTAACAAACGGTATTAACGGTTCAAACACCGTCATTTATGAAATAACAACAAATTCAAAAGGTGAAGAAGTTAGTAAAAAGAAAATTGATGAGAAGATAGTTAGTGCGACTAATGAAGTCATACATAAAGGAATTGCCGATGTAAACTTAAATGATATCCCTACTAACGGTGACCCTTTAATACCTTTTCCTGTCTGTACATATCATTTTTACGAAGACATAACCTTGTTTCAAAAAGCACAAACAAGTTACGATTTTTCAGAAACCAATATTAAAGGTGATGTTATTGACATATCAAATATATTAATATACTACGGAACAAAAGTCCCTAATTCTTGGCTGGTTGATCAAGTCCCAAATTTTGAACACACTAAACTTCAATATTATGAAGAGAGAGCCTTAACATTTACTACTGGAAGTACTACTTATTACTTGGCCTTAGAAGGTTGCGGCGCTGGAGTAGCTATTCATAATGAAGCCGACTGCAGCACATACAACTTAGTCTGTGGGCGGTGGTAATCTATATAACAACTTTTCAATAAATGTGTTGAAAATAGTAACTTAATGAAGAAAATAATCTTTAACTTATATTTAGCGACTACAATATAATCGTTATATAAATTGCAAAATCACTTAAAAATAAGTTGTATTCCAACTATTTTTTTGTTACATCATTTTTATAACAAAATACTATCGCAATATTAACTTTTATCTGCTATAATATCATGAAAAGGAGAAATCATATGTCAATATTTTCAAAATATAAAGTACTTATACCATTATTTCTAATAATAGTAAGCGGCGCTCTTATTTTTGGTTTTTTTCAATCAAAAGATAAAAACATCAATTCATCGCTTAATGAAAATAGCAATGAGACAACATCTAATA
>CAYJPP010000043.1:3652-5106 GCA_964372175.1 uncultured Muribaculaceae bacterium | reverse complement strand
ACAATAATAACTCTGTTAATGAAAACAATAACAACGAAGAACCTAACGCTAATAACAACACACAGAGCAATGATACAAACACCAATGAAGAAACGGATAACAATGGAACAGTTGATGAAGATGCAACAACTGACAGTGAAACAATTACACCCACAGAACCAACACCAACAACCCCAGAACCAGAAGAATCTTTTGTTGAACAAAACGCAATACTTGCACAAGAAATCATTGATTTATATAGAGTGTCTGTTTTATATGATAATAAGGCTTATTATACTCAAAATGGAGTTAGCGCTACTAAAACAAGTGAAAGTGATGGTCAAAAGGTAAACGAATTTTTAAAAGAACTAAAAATTTATTTAGGCCACTTTCCACAATCGATTTTAGATACACTTCGCATGGAAGTTGGTTTTAGTATTCATATACTAAAATCTCTACCGGGTGGCAAAGCTGGATTCGCAGTATTTCAACCTTATGGAAGTTATAGAATGGTTTTAGATGTTGATACAAATTTAGTTGACAAAATTTTATATCATGAAACTTTCCATTTAATGGATAGATATATGTATTGGCAAAATGGTGGTAGTGATGCTTTCCCAGAATGGGAATCACTTAACCCTGATGCTTTTGTATATGGAACAACAACTTCTACTTACACTTGGATTGATAAAATGAGCAACATAGAAGATATAGCATTTGTTTCCACCTATTCAAAAACCAATGTTCTTGAAGATCGCGCTGACTTATTTGCTGATTTAATGTTTAGATCAACTAAAAAGACTTTTATGAATACAGGATACGGAATAAACAAAAAAGCACTCTACTTAGATTCAATTATAACAAAGTATTTTGGAAATATTCCTAATGCGAGATGGAAAAGATGGATCAGTTATTAGCAGAATATTACAAAGTTATTAACAGCCGTTAGCTATAACATAAAATAGCTGCGGTTTTTTAATGCATTTATTATTAGCTATATATTTTGAATAATATTTAGTTTTTGATTAATAATACTAGTGGAGGTTACTATGAATCAATATCCATTACTAATACAATTATATACAAATTCGCACTTGGGTTATCTTGGAACGAAAGCATTATATAGTCACATGAACAAAACTCATAAACTAGCCCCGATAATCAAGAATGAATTTATTAAATATAAAGAGTTCTTTTATAAATCGGAAAAGTTATTAAAAGAATTTAACATAGAAGCAGAAGAACCGAAAGAGTTTTACAAAATGATTTCTGATATAAATATTGCCCTTGAAAAAATGACTGATTTTAATGACTCCATATTAGTTGATTTAATGATCCGCGGATTAACTATGGCATTACAAGATATATCAGTTCATATAAACAAATATGGTGATAAAATACATCCCAAATCTTTGAGGTTAGCATCAAAATATCAAAAATATTTAGAAGTTGAAATAATCAAATGTCAAGAATAT
>CAYJPP010000043.1:0-3552 GCA_964372175.1 uncultured Muribaculaceae bacterium | reverse complement strand
AATATTTAGAAGTTGAAATAATCAAATGTCAAGAATATATAAATTCAAATTAATTAAAAAAACAATATAAATTAATATATTGTTACTGTATACCGAGAGGAATGATTGGAGTCTGCTATTCCACTATACGTTGTATAGGAAAATATTCCATTAATATAAGTTGCGTTAGACCATAATGACCCACCTCTGTAAAACCATGTATTAGATAAATATGCTGATGTTACTCCCCTGTCTCTATAAAAACCTAGGGTATCTGTTAATGCATCACCTTTTAAAGATGGCGTTGTATTAACACCATAATTACCATATTGGTATACATTTATATACCTAGCTTCTGGCATAGATGTAAATCCAGAATGATCTGGAACAAAATCTCCTGATGCTGATAATACAGTTCCCATTACCCTATCAAAAGTACCACCAACAGTATCATATACACCATATATATTCCCTGTTGTTGAGGCTCCCATACCATAATAGGTATCGTATGTATTAGTTGTACAGGTAGCAGTAGTGCTTCCAGCAAGCGGGTTATCACCGCCAATTCCTGTCGTATAATTAATACAATTATTAGGATATATTTCCTTGTTTGCGCCTGTATAATTTTCATTACCATATTTTCCATACATTGATTGTGATAAATATGCCATCGCACCCCATTCGGTGTTTTTTATTAGGTGAGCATCCACATATCCTACAAACCCGTAATTTTCATACCCATTCATTCCGTTCATTAAACTTTGTACATAGTTAAAAGTTTGAGAAATCGAATGCATAATCATAGGGCTCATATTTGGTTTTGAATATAATATATTATCAATTCTTGATGCTTCAAACTTAGCAATCCAGAATCCGGGAATTTCTTCATTTTCTGGATTCCCCCTAGTTAAAGGATCATCACAAGAATTCCCCCAACAAAATGCCGGCGATGTATAATAGTTATCAGCCGTGTATCCAGCATATGAAGCTGATCCAGTATCAAGTTCATCAATGCCGATGAATTTGATGTCAAAAGCTCCCGGAGTAATTATGGTTGGCTCTGAGCCGCCATATCCTTGATACCCAAATTCTTCTCTCAATGTATATGAATATCTTGGTATCCATACCATCATGGAAGTCATATGCTCCATTTCAACAATAGTTCCTGGTTCAGCATCAACATACCTTTGTCTCTCTGATTTGATAACAGACGTAGCGTTTGCCCACTGTAATTCAGCATAGTCATACCACTCTTGGTTTAAAACATCTGCTTTTGTCCATTTTTGTAATGCCTCATTATATACAATAGGAATTAATCCATCTATCAGCACCGGATCAGAGCCATCCAATAAAGGGTCTTTATATATTCCCCCTAAAGTAAAAACATATTCTAAACTTAGAAAAAAATTGCTATTTGCTGGAGCAGCACCTGGTTCATATATAAGTTGAAATGTTGTAACTGAATTTGGTGGAAATTCATCATATAAGTATAAATCAAACAGGAAATATGGTCCTGTTTCAGAATTATTTAGTTCATTGATACTACTCAAATGATAAGGTGCATCAGAATCGTTAGTTATCGTAATTTCATAAGTAAACGTTGAGCTCGCACCTGTTACATTGACACCAATATTAGTAGTACTATCAGTAAATGTTGGAGAAATATTTTCTGTTGCATTTGTGCTATTTACTAATACAATACTAGATACATATATTTCTCCTTTAACACCTACTAAGGCTTCTCCGCTAATAGAAAGATCTGTATTTAAGGCAGAGTATCCAACTGAAATAAATAATATAGAAACAAAAACAAATACTGACAATAGTACATTTATTTTTATATTTTTTTTATTATTCATATTATCCTCCATAGTAATTATATCATACACACTTGATATTTGCTAGATGTATAATATAACTTTATACTAAGAAAACTAACTAAAAGACTCAGCAATTTATTTTATTATGTATTTAACATAACTTTCGCATAAACTAATAATAGGTGATATAATGATAACAAAATCAAGCACAAAAGAAAAAGACTTATTAGCGCGTATTATGCGAGCAGAAGCAATTGGTGAAGGAAATTTAGGGATGTTGATGGTTGGAAATGTTGTGATTAATAGAGTAATTACTGATTGTTTAACATTTAAAAACTATGGAACTATTGAACAAGTTATATATCAGCCAAATCAATTTGCTGGTACAGAAAGTCCGCTGTTTTTTTCAAAAGCTACAACCGCTGAATTAAAACTAGCAGAAAGAGTTATAAAAGGTGAATATTTTTATCCGGCTACAAATTCACTATGGTTTTACGCTCCTGAAAATAATGAAACTTGCAAACAAATCTGGTATGATCAAATTTTAGCAGGCAAGTACAAAAATCATTGTTTTTACATTCCACGCCCAGGTATTTGTAGACAAATTCATTAAAAAATTGAAGATCATCTTCTTTTTTTTATAAAAAAAGTTACACAAGGTAACTTTATATTATCAGTTTTTGACCTATTGATAGCAATGTTGAAGTCAAATTATTTTTGTTTATTATACTATCAACTGTGGTATTGTACTTTCTTGCGATACTATATAAACTGTCCCCTGCTTTCACTATGTATTCAATTTCATTAGTTTGAACAGGAATCTTCAGTATTTGACCTATATCTAATAAGTCAGAAGTCATGTTATTAAGTTGCTTTATTTCATTTACAGTGGTATTATACTTTCTAGCTATACTATATAAACTATCCCCTGCTACAACTTTATAATTTAAAACTTCATTTTCTTCTGGCAAACTATCTGTCTTAGGAATTAACAGCTTTTGCCCTATACTAAGTAAATTAGAAGACAAGTTATTTAATCTTGTTATCTCGTCTACGGTCGTTTCATAAGCGTTGGCTATTGAGTATAAGCTATCTCCTGCTTTTACTGTATAAGTTTCGTATTCATTTTCTTGCAGTTTCTCTGTGGGTATTAGCAAAATTTGACCAATTGATAGAGCAGTAGAGGTTAGATTATTATACTCCATTATATCATCAACTGTTGTTTTAAAATCTCTTGCTATAGCATATAGGCTATCTCCTGCTTTTACTATATATTCAACATAGTCACCAGCCGGCTCATCTAACACTGGAATTTTTAGCACTTGGCCTATACTAATCAAATTACTAGTTAAATTGTTTTCAGCTTTCAACTCTTCAACTGATATGTTGAATTTTTTCGCTATACTATATAAACTATCACCTGCTTGAACTTTATAAGTATTACCACTGCTTGGTATATATTCAATATAATCTAATACTGCTCTTACAGTAGCTTCTGCATAGTTTTCTGCATTAGCTTTTAACCTGGTTGCATCAGCTTCTGTATCAACAAAGCCATATTCTACAATAATAGGTTCTGTTAGCCCTGTTTCTCTGTGGATAAAGTAATAGTCTTTTGTTGTATCCGATGGAAGCCTTCTTTGATAAGCATCTCTTATGACTTGCCCTTCTTTTGCTAATTCATCTAACACTTTAACAGACAAATTAGAATTATTTCTCAGTGCATATATAACTTCCGCACCTTCTCCACCAC
>CAYJPP010000042.1:0-8514 GCA_964372175.1 uncultured Muribaculaceae bacterium | reverse complement strand
TTTAATGGTAATTTTAGAATTAGTAGAAAGTGATGCTGCATAGTATCATTTTTTTGTATTCGTAATTAAAGTCAAATCGTTGACACATTAATATTTATAACGTATAATGTAAGGCATTAGAGTTTATATCCGGTTAGTATATGAAAAGGAGTAATTTATGTTTTTAGTATATTTTATAGGGAGTTATTTGCTGTGGGCTACTGTTATAATTGGAATATGTTTGGTTTTATTCAAGCATGACCAAAAAAAAATAAATGCACCTAAATTTTTAAAAAGAACTGACTTGTTAGGAATGAAACGAGAGCAAATAGAAAAAGCGCTTGGCAAGTATGAGCATATCAATGAAAACCCTCAAACATATAGATGGGAATATCATGACATAGGCTCTGAGGTTAAATCATATATAGTATTTGAAGCTGAATTTGATAATAATAACACTTGTATAAGAATAGTTCGTAACATTTATTCGGCTGATCCGAGTTTGAAATCAGAAAATGCTGATCAATTGATTTTAAAAATGGAAGAAACATTAAAAAGATACAAAGTGGCAGTAATTGCTGCACTTGTTATATTTGCTGGAATATTAGTGTTTTTAGGATTTAATATAAAAAATTCAATGTTTGAAAATTTTGCAGATTTGATAGAAGAAGACATAAAAGCAGGAAATAGAGATAGCCTTTTCATTAAAAATGATTATAGTTTTAATAGCATTTATGGTATCAACTGTGAGTATGTTGAAAACGACAATTATGACAGAGTTATATTATTATGTGAATATGAATACCAAACAATTTCATCTGAAATTATAAATGATGATTTTTATGCTGTTTATCAATTAGAGACATTATTTAATGGAAGATATATAATGCTATTAAATGGCGATATAGACGATATAAAGGTTTCATCGTGTTATAATGATCCGAAAGAAAATGGCATAGAATGCTATGAATAATTATAATTCACAAAGAAACTTAAAAGTTTACAAAGTTGCTGCTAATATTAGCTTGACTATGATTATTGTCTTTGTATTTGTAATGACCATGTGTGTATACGACTTACATAATCATAATGTTCTCGCGGAAGAAGGCATTATTATTACAGCAACCTATTATAGCCTTAATAGAATCCCTGCAAATGGCGAGAAATCTCCTGTCAATTATATTGAGTGGGAATATAATGGCAAGTATTATAGTGATTCTTATAGTAGTAGTTTACAAGGGGCTATAATTGGGACAACACATAAAATCTATATTGACAAAGAAAACCCAGAGAATTATTCACTACTTGAAAACAATATATTAGAAACTATGGGTGCGGGTGCAATCGGGGTATTCATATTTAGTGCATTATATTTTCCTCTAAAAAAAATTATAAAAGTAGAACTTCAAAGTAATAGCGGGTATTCTTATTAAGAATACTTATATAGTTCAATTTTTGGTATAAATTAAACTGTTTTATATATACTTGACTAGTAGTAAAAAAAGAACAGATTATATTAAAAGCTATTGACTATACATTTTGAAAGAGTATAATAGTTGTATGGAGGAAACAATATGGATTTTAAAGAAGAAACGTTAAGTAAAATAAGAAAACTTAAAATTGAAAATAAAAAAACATGGAGGAAAGTAGCTGGTAAGATGTTATTGATTACCGCACCACTTATTCTTGTGAGTGGACTAGCAGTTTTTGAAAAAACATTAGGGAATGGGTCAATACCATTTATAAGAGAAGAAGTAACTACATATAAACATACAACAACTCTATTGAATCAAGATGAACAAATTATTACTTTTGAAGGTTATTTACCATCAAAAGATGTTGATGATTCTGTTTTAATTCAAAAGGAGCCAATAGAATTTGAAGCATCGCAATTTAAGCAAAATGTAATTACTTATACTATTAGTGATGTTGATATTGAACTTTTAAAGGAAGCTATAGCTAATAATGATATAAGCTTAATAGTTAAATATATTGAACAAAAAAAATCTCAAACAGAAGAAGTGGTAATTCCTTATGATATAAATGATGTAATAAATAGTGGTGAGTTATCAGCAGTAATTAATTTGATTGATATAAATGATTCGAAAGTTGTTTTAGAAAGTGTACGTGATAACTTGGGGACTACAACAGGGTATACATTGACATTAATAGTATTGATTTTGTTTAATTTGACATATGCAAACACTAAAACAGGCAATGAATTTTATAATGTAAAAAGGGATTTAGAAGATATTTGGTTAACCAACGAAAAAATTAAAGAATTAAAATTAAAATAAAATAGGAATCATTTTCCTGTTTTAAATGTAAATACTCTTGATTATACATTTTAAAAGAGTATAACAGTTGTATGGAGGAAACAATATGAATATAAAAGAAGACCAATTAAAAAATATTAATAAACTTCAAATTGCAAATAAAAAAACTTGGAAGAAAGTAGCCGGTAAGATATTATTAATTACCGCACCACTTATTCTTGTGAGTGGACAAGTGATTGCGCTCAAAACACAAGGTGTAGCAACTATACCATTCGTAAGAGAAGAAGTAACAGGGTACAAACATGCAAGAATTGAATTGAATCAAGCTGAACAAATTATAACTTTTGAAGATTATTTACCGTCAAAAGATGTTGTAAATTCGTTTTTAATTCAAAAGGAACCAATAAAATTTGAATCATCACAATTTAGGCAAAATGTAATTACTTATACTATCAATGATTTTGATATTGAACTTTTAAATGAGGCTATAATTAATAACGATATAAGCTTAGTAGTTAAATATATTAAACAAAAGATTTCGCAAACAGAAGAAGTTGTAATCCCTTATGATAAAAACGATATAATAAATAATGGTGAACTATCAGCGGTAGTTAATATAGTTGATATAAATGATTCGAAAGTTGTTTTAGAAAGGCCACTTGATGATGCTGTTATAACAACTTTATATATAATTGAATTACTATTATTAAGTGGGATTAACATGGCAATCACAATCCATAAAACAGGCAATAAATTTTATAATGTTAAAAAAGATTTAGAAGATATTTATTTTAACAATGAAGAAATTAAAGAATTAAAACTAAAATAAAACAGGAATCATTTTCCTGTTTTCATTATACTTAAAATTTCTTCATAGTCATCATCAGTAGCTATGATATTTTTATGTGTTTTCTTACATTTTTTACATCTATAAATTATTTTAAAAGTGTCTTTAAATTTTTCTATATCAATTGGTTCAAGTAATCCTCTGCAAGGATTAGACCTATCTCCTGGATTAATGTCAACGTGTTTAGAATATAAACAATATGGACAATGATCTCTGGCTGTATAGTTTAATTTATTGACGTTTTTTAAACAATTTTCACATATAAAATTTTCATCTATCATATTAAATTTCTTCATATAGATATTTTACCATTTTATTACTTTTTAATCAAGTATTTTAATTTTTTGTTTAGTACCATATATTCTATCACCAGCATCTCCTAGACCTGGTAAGATGTATCCTACTTCATTTAATTGTCTATCTATACTTGATGTGTAAATGTCAACATCAGGGTGTGTATCTTGAATCATTTTAATTCCCTCTGGTGCGGCCAAAATACAAACAAAATTAATTTTTTTAACACCGTCTTTTTTTAATTTACTAATACAAGCACAAGCGCTCCCACCAGTTGCTAACATTGGATCTAATATAAATACTTCACGATTAGAAATATTATCAGGTACTTTATAATAATACTCTTCTGGTTCTAATGTTTCTTCATTTCTAGCTAATCCTAAGTGTCCAATTTTAGCGTTAGGTATCATTTCTAATAATCCATCAATCATACCTAAACCGGCTCTTAAAATTGGAATAAAAGCTAATTTATCTTCATTTAATTTAAATGTGTCTATTGTTTCAAGCGGAGTTTTAACTACACACTTATCTAATTCAATATTTTTTGTAGCTTCATAAATTAATAACATTGTAAGTTCTTTAATTAATTCTCTAAATTCTTTTGTTCCAGTATCAACACTTCGTAGCAAAGATAATTTATGTGTTACTAGTGGATGTTTTAATTCGTTTATCATTTCTTTTCTCCTTCTGGTATTAATAAGTTTAATAAAATTCCAAATATTGCAGCTAAGCTCATTCCTGATAATGTTAAACTAAAATCATTTGTAGCAATTGATATGGCTGCTCCACCTAGTCCTAAAACTAACATAGAAGCTGAGATTAAAACATTTTTAGTATTAGTGAAGTCTACTTTATTTTGAATTAAAACTTTTAATCCGTTAACAGCTATGAACCCATATAATAATATAGATACACCGCCTAAAACAGCAGTTGGTATTGAGCCAATTAAAGCGCTAATAGTTCCTAAAAAACCAAATGAAATAGCAATTATAGCAGCAGTTCCAATAACCCAAATGGAAGCTACTTTTGTCATTCCAATTACTGATGTATTCTCTCCATAAGTAGTATTAGCAGGCCCTCCAATAAATGCAGATGCTAATGTAGCTACCCCATCCCCAGTTAAGGTTTTATCCAAACCGGGATCTTTAATTAAATCTTTTTTAATAATTTCACTTAAAACTTTATGGTCACCAATATGCTCAGCCATAGTTACTAAAACAATAGGCACAATAGTTAAAATGGCTGTAAAATCTAATTCATAATGAACAAATGGAATATAAAAATTAGGCATTGCAAAAAATGATGCATTTTTAATTGGTTCAAAGTCAACTTGGCCTAAAATAACTGCAACAACATAACCAGCAGTTATTCCGATTAAGAAAGGAACAACTTTAAAAAAACCTTTTCCTCTAATTGCTAATACAGCAACTGTTAAAAATGAAACTAAGGCAATTACTATATTTTGCCATGGGACAGTTTCGTTATTTAATCCAATTTGTCCAATAGCAGAAGGCGCAAGTGTTAAACCAATTATTATAATCATTGGTCCTACTATAATTGGTGGGAGTAATTTGTCAATCCAATTTTTTCCAGTAAATTTGATAATAGTACCTACTAAGATGTAAACTAAACCAACTATCATTAATGCTGTAAAGACGCTGGCCTTTCCACTTTTAGCAAATGCTAGAATAATAGGTGTAATAAAAGCAAAAGAACTACCTAAATAAACTGGACTTTTACCTTTTGTGCATAAGATATAAAGAAGTGTCCCAATACCTGATGCGATTAATGTGACAGATGTAGATAAAACCTCAGTTCCAGCAGCTGAATTAACCAATATTGGAACTAATATTGTTGCTCCAAACATTGCAAATACGTGCTGGATAGCCAGTAAAATCCATTCTTTTAAGTGTGGTTTTTCATGGATATCTAAGACTAAGTTATTGTTTTTTTTCATAATACCTCCTCTAAAACAATATCAAAGGGTATAAAAAACTCATCACTTAAAAATGATGAGTTAACGACAAAAAATGTTGTGAGCAAAATATTCAGTTGTTCTATTTTTGTTATCCATAATTTATACCTCTTTAAAAAATAATAACATAAATTAACAATCAGTTCAAGTATTTTTTTAAAGTAATTAAAAATTTAATTATTAATATACTTAATTAAGGAGTATTTATGTTAAAATTTTTTTCATTTTTGCTAGGATTTGGTTTAACTATTATAGGATTTACTTATATAATACTTTATTTAAATTTAACAACAATAGGGTATAATTTTTATGAATATGTAAACTTTATAAGTAGACGTTTTGAATGTTGGTTTATATTAATAGGTTCATTCATAATGTTTATTTCTATTCATAAGGAGGATAAAAATGAATTATATATATGATGTTTTATTAAATTTTCAAAAATGCTATTATGACGTATTTGATTGGTATAAAGGTGATAGGATATATCATGTTAAAAAAATCCCTATTATTAAAATAAATACAACAAAATTAATAGATATCTTAAATTATAAAGTGAATATAGATAAAAATATTTTAGACCAAGTATTTAAAAAAACTGAAAGTTATTCAAATAACTCTATTTTAAAATATTGTATATTAGTAACAGATGGGAAATTAGCGATTGCTATATCATTAAATAAAAAAGGGGATATAACAGGATGTAGTAGTTTGTTATATGAAGAAGAATTAGACGCCTTAGAGACATCAGTTTTATTAAAAGAAACTGATTTAAAATATACATTAATAGAAAAGATAAATAACTGTTTTTTTGAAACTAGAAAAGAAGTAGTAGTTAAAAATAAACTGAAAAAAGAAATAAAGAAATTAATTAAAAATAATTCACAAGATATATTAAACTATATATATCTAGAATGTTATGAAGAAGCAAAAGATATAAATTATATTATAAAAAATCTTAATAAATATATAGATAATAATTTTAAAGATAAAAATAAAAAAATACTTGAATTAGTTACACTTGTTAATAAACAATAGATTTTTCTATTGTTTTTTGTTATAATTATAAGGGTGAAGAGTATGACATATAGTATTACGATAGATAATTTTAATGGACCACTTGATTTATTACTGCATTTAATTAAACAATCAGAAATAGAAATCTATGATATAAAAGTTGAAGAAATTACAAAACAATATTTATCATACATTAATAAAATGGAAGAACTCAATTTAAATATAGCAAGTGAATATTTAAGTATGGCTGCTGAACTAATTGAAATAAAATCAAGCATGTTATTACCGAAACCGGAAATAGAAGAAGATGATTATGAAGAAGACCCAAGAGAAAAATTAATTAAAAAATTAATTGATTATCAAAACTATAAAGAACTAACATCAGATTTTAAAGAGTTAGAAAAAGAAAGATTACAATATTATACTAAGAAACCAGAAATACCTGATAATGTCGTTTCCAATGAAATTTCAAAAGATATAGATTTAACAAATTTAATGGAAGCTTTTGAAAAGTTTTTAAAACGTTCTCAATTACACGAACCATTACATACTAAAATAACTAATAAAGAGTACTCTATAACAGAAAGAAGTACTCAAATTAGAAACTTATTAAAAGAGAAAAAAGAAATTAACTTTGAAGATTTATTTGAAAAATTTAATAAACCTTATGTTATTGTTACGTTTTTATCAATTTTAAGTTTAGCTAAAAATAACGAATTAATAATTAAGCAAGATAATAATTTTAATAATATAATATTAAGTGGAGTGAGATAATGATAGCAGCAATAGAAAGTTTATTATTTGTAGTTGGTGAGGAAGGAATTACCGAAGTACAATTAAAAAACATATTAGAAATAGATGAAATAACACTAAGTGAAATGTTAACTAAACTTAGTGAGTCATATAGTAATGATGAACGTGGAATAGAATTAATTAAATATGGTAATAGGTATAAGTTAGTTACTAAAAAAGAAAATAAAGATATAATAAAAAAATTAATTACAATAGAAGATAATGACTCACTTAGTGAGGCTGCGCTTGAAGTTTTAGCTATCATAGCTTATAATCAACCTATCACAAGAAATAGTGTAGATGAAATTAGAGGTATAAGCAGTTCTTATTTGATTAGAAGATTAGCATATAAAAATCTAATAGAAGAAGTAGGTAGAAGTGAAACAGCTGGGAGACCAGTTCTTTATGGAACATCAAGTTTATTTTTAGATCATTTTGGATTAACAAGTATAGATAAATTACCAAACATAGTAATAGATGAAAAAAATGATAATGTTGATTTATACACATCTAAATTTACAGATGTTTAAATATTTGATAAAGTAGTAGTAAGTTTGAGGAGTATGATTATGAAAAAGAGCAGTAAAACAATTTTAGAAAATTATAAGTTAGATAGTAAAAACTATGATATTGCTACATTAAAGAAATTTATAGGAAAAGATATTATAGTATCAGTTTTAAATGATTATATGTTTATTGCTGATGGTATATTAAAAGAAGTTAAAGAAGATGTTCTGGTATTTGATGATATGGAAATAGAATATATAAAAGTTTATGATCTTATAATAAAAAATTCTAATCATTCAGAAGAATACCAACTATCTAAATTGCCTAAAAGTGAAAATTCACCTTCAATAGAAGTAACTTATGACTTAGCAAAATCATTAGAAGGAAAGTTTATAAGCTATTATGAGTTTGATAATGGTACCAATACAATAACTGATGAATTTGGAAAACTAATAAATGTTAATAAAGAAAATATTACAATAGATACATTTAATAATTTTGATATGATGGACTTAATTGAATATGATAATGGATTAAAGTTTATTGATGAAAGTAATTTAGATAGTAGTCCTAAAACATACAACTACAATCAAATCAAAGGTTTAAGAAAACTTGAAATAAGTAGCTTATTAGATTTTATAGATGTGACATATCTATATCAAAATTGTAAAATAACACTTTATAATGATACTGTTGTTTATGCTTATATAGTTTCAATTGATATTGATGATATAGAGTTTAAATTTAAAGGTGAATCTGATGAGTTAGGTGATGTTTATATTGGTGATATCTTAACAACAGATATTAAGAGTATAGATATTTTATAA
>CAYJPP010000041.1:0-8936 GCA_964372175.1 uncultured Muribaculaceae bacterium | reverse complement strand
CATCTCTTGGACTTCTTGAATCTGCAACAACAACACGGTAAAATGGTTTTTGTTTAGATCCCATACGTTTTAGTCTAATTTTAACTGCCATAATATCACTCCTTTTCTTGAACTAAGTATATCACATTATTAAAAAGGTGTCAACTGTTTTTAGTTAACACCTTATCCGATATAATCTTCGTTGATTTTATCTATTTGTTCTAAGTCTTCATCTTTTACTTCATCATCAATTTCATCCCAAGGTTCTTCGTCATCTTCAATAGAGATTTTAACCTTAGTTTCTCCAACTATTTCAACACCCAATTCTTTTTCGATGTCAAAAGAAATTTTACCATCTTCTAGTATATTAACACTATTACAAGTTGGTTGGTTTAAAGATCTGACGATAATTTCAGTTTCTCCACTTAAATCAGCATTTTCTTTTATTTTAACATTAAATAAATCGTTGTATTCGATTTTTTTGTTAACAACATTAGTTTTGCTGTCTCCATCATATGAATACCAGATATTTACGTCAAAAGCACCATCCACACCAATTTTATCTGATGATTTATATCCTTTAAATTTATGGTTTATTACCCAACAACCAAGTACAGTAGTTGGTACATCAGTTGGAACGATTTGATAATTGTTTTTGAAATATTTTTTTCCTTTACCAATTACGGCTTTTGTTACAATTTCCTTATACGATGCCACTTTATCCCTCCTCATATTACTTTATGCATATAGTATGAAAATGTATACATAATTTAGTTAAAATGACTCATATTTTATTTGATGTTATTAATTTTATTGTTTTAGTAAAAAAAATGTGTTATATTATATATGGTGATTATATGAACGATATAAAGCATGTTGGTATTATTGTTGACGGTAATGGAAGATGGGCAACAAAACGTAATTTAAAAAGAAGTGCCGGTCATAAAGAAGGAGCTAAAACGATAAAAAAAATAATTAAGCATATATTTAATAAAAATGTTGAGTGTTTAAGTTTATATATTTTTTCAACTGAAAACTTTAAAAGAAGTGATGATGAAGTTAACTATTTAATGAAGTTATTTATTGAGTATTTTAAAAAAGAGTTTAATGATTTTAATAAACATAATATTAAAATAGTTTTTTCAGGAAGAAAAGATAATTTAAGTAATGATATTATTGAAGCTATAAATAATACAGAAGAAAAAACTAAACATAATACTAAACGAACTTTGAATTTTTGCTTAAATTATGGTTCACATTATGAAATAGTTGATGCTTGTAATAATATAATTAAAGAAGGCATTGAAGAAGTTGATATAGATTTATTTGAAAAATATTTATATCAATCATTGCCTAATATAGACTTATTAATCAGAACTGGTGGGGAAGTTAGGTTATCTAATTTTATGTTATGGCAATTAAGTTATGCTGAGCTGTTTTTTACTAATACACTATTTCCAGATTTAACTACTGATGAAGTTGATAATATATTAGAAAATTATAAAAATCGCGATCGTAGATATGGTGCGATTGATTATGAAAAGATTAAGAAAGGTGATTAAATGTCAATTATTTATTTTATATTAGTACTTAGTATTGTTGTTTTTATTCATGAATTAGGTCATTTTGTTTTTGCGAAAAGAGCTAAAATTTATGTTTATGAATTTAGTATTGGGATGGGCCCACAAATATTTAAATTTAAAAGAAAAAATGATGAAACTGTATATAGTATTAGACTATTTCCGATTGGTGGTTTTTGTTCATTAGCTGGTGAGGCGATCGAAGATGATAAAGATTTGCCTAAAAACTCTAAGTTGCAAGATAAGACATGGATGCAAAGATTTTTAACTATTATCGCTGGGGTTATGTTTAACTTTATTTTTGCTATTTTTATTTTCTTCTGTGTCGGATTGTTTACAGGAATACCTAATAATAAACCGGTTGTTAGTCAAGTTGTAGAAGATTCGCCGGCTTATATTGCTGGTATTGAAACCGGTGAGAATATAATTGCTATTAATGGTAAAAAAACAAATAATACTGACCGTTTTTTAATCGAATACCAAGTTCGTTATGGGGAAGAGTTAATTATAACAACTACTGAAAATGAGTATACTATTTTTCCTGTATCTAATGAAGATGGCAGTTTTAGTTATGGTTTTGGTTTAGATTCAAGTATTGAATATGGTTTTTTTGAAGCAGTTAAATATGGATTTACAAAGTTTTTTAGTTTAATTGAGCAAATGTTTGTTATTATAGCTTATTTAATAACTGGTACTTTAAGTTTAAACAGTTTATCCGGACCGATTGGAATATTTAATGTTGTTGGCGCATCAGCAGCAGCAGGATTTTTAAGTATCATTAATTTAATTGCTTATTTAAGTATAAACGTTGGTTTTATCAACCTATTACCAATTCCGGCTTTTGATGGTGGGAGAATTATATTTCTAATAATTGAAAAAATTAAAGGTAGTCCTATATCTTCAAAGGTTGAAAATTATATTCATACTATTGGTTTTATATTCTTGATGGCTTTAATGGTGGTTATAACTTATAATGATATTGTAAGGTTTATAATTAATTGATAGACGTAAAATGTAGTCCTAATTACAATGACATAGTTAACTTCTTATACGAAGATAATTCGGTTATATCTAATTTTATTATAAGTTATTATCAAGAATATTTAAGTAGTATAAAAAGTAAAAAAAGCAAAGAAAAGTTAGATTTAGTATTAAAGGAATATATAAAAAAAGAAGAATTTTATAAGTATGTTCAAAAACATTTTGATATTGAAGAAACTAATAAGTTGTTTGATAATTATATAAAGGTAATGCAAAAAATGTATAAACTTTACAGGCAATACGAAGATAGAAAGTATAAACAAATAAATAATACGAGGTGGTTATGATGTTAAAAGTAGAAAATGTAACAAAATATTATGATGATTTTAAAGCGGTCGATGATTTATCTTTTGAAATAAAACCAGGGGAAATTTTTGGCTTACTAGGAATAAACGGTGCTGGTAAAACAACAACATTTAGAATGATTATGGGGTTATTAGATATTACCAACGGTAATATTACCTTAGACGGTAAAAAAATAGATTATTCTATGACTGATAATATTGGTTTTTTAACAGAAGAAAGAAGTTTGCTTACTAAATTAACTGTTAAGGAACAAGCTATATATTATGGCGTTTTAAAGGGCATGAGTGAGGATGAAGTTTTAACTAGATTAAAACAATTATTAGAAAAATTTGGCGTTTCAGAGTATTATGATAAAAAAATAAAAGAACTATCAAAAGGTAATCAACAAAAGATTCAGTTTATAACTGCTATTATGCATAAACCTAAACTGTTAATTTTAGACGAGCCTTTCTCAGGACTAGATCCTATTAATGTTGAAATGTTTAAAAAAGAAATAATTAATTTATCAAAAGAAGGTAGTATAATTATTTTTTCTTCTCACAGAATGGAACATGTTGAGTTATTTTGTAAAAAATTAGTAGTTTTATTAAAAGGGAAATCAGTTTTAGAAGGTGAATTATCTAAAATAAAAAAAGATTATCGTAAGAAAAATATTTTGATAATCGGAGAGTTTGATGTTGATACTTTAAGCAATGTTAAAGGTGTAGTAAACGTAACTGAAAATGGGACAGAATATATCGTTCAAATAGAAGATGAAAGTATAGTTGATAAAGTATTTAAAAGTGTTTCAAAAGGGAAGATAACTAAATTTGTAGTTGAAGAACCTTCATTAAATGAAATATTTGTATCAAAAGTAGGTGAAGCATATGAAGAATAAGTTTAAATTTTTAATTAGTAATAGTTTAAAGAAAAAAATGAAAACTAAATGGTTTTTAGTAACACATATATTTTTGTTTTTAGCAATAATAGCACTTGTTAATATTGATAACTTGATTAAAACGTTTGGTGGGGATTTTAATGAAGATTCAACTATTCATGTTATAGATAATGCCTCATCATTTGATGAATTTAAACTACTTATGGAAAATAGTTTTACTTTAACTGGTGAGGAAGGTTTTGAAATAGTTTTAACTGATAAAACAGAAGAAGAATTAACTAATGAAATAAAAGAAAATGAAAGTAGTGATTTAATTTTAATTTTAAATACTACTGATAATGATGTTTTAGTACCTAAAATGATTAGTAATGATTTTAGTAATATGTTAGATTTAAGTGCGATTACAAGTTCTTTAAATCAAATTAAAACAATATTAGCTATTGAAAAGTATGATTTATCAGAAGAAGAAATATTAGCCCTAACAGTACCAGTTGAATTAGAACGCATTATTTTAAATGAAGATGCCTCATCAACAGAGGAGAATATGGAAATGATTATGTCAACTTTATTTCCTATTATAATTTTACCATTTTTTATGCTATCAATAATTTTAGTCCAGATGATTGGTGCTGAGGTTAATGATGAAAAAGTAACAAGAGGAATGGAAATTATAATTTCAAATGTCTCACCAGGTGTGCATCTAACAGCTAAGGTTGTTTCAGCTACTATTTTTGTTGTTTCTCAGGCCGTCTTATTATTTTTGTATGCGGTCATCGGTTTACTGTTACGAGGATTGTTTGCTAATGATATGGGGGCAGTAGGGGATTTATATAATCAAGTTCAACCGTTTTTATCATCTATATTTACTGTTGATATGTTAAACCAATTCTATATGATGATTCCTATATTATTAATCCTTATGCTATTAACACTTGTTGCTTATGCTATTTTAGCTGCTGTTTTAGCAAGTGTTACTACTAACGCTGAGGATTTCCAACAACTACAAGCGCCGCTTGTTATAATTAGTTTAGCGGGGTATTATTTAGCGATTATGTCAGGCATGTTTGAAGGATCACTATTTATACAAATAGCTGGTTATATTCCTTTCATATCGGCAATATTAAGTCCAAGTTTATTTATTACTGGCGATTTTGGAATAATTGATTTAAGTATCTCACTAGGTATTTTAGCTATCTTTGTTTATTTTTTAATAAGATATGGATTAAAAATATATAAAGTTGGAATATTAAATTATTCTTCTAAAAACTTATGGAAAAAAATGTTTAAAGCTTTAAAATCATAAAGCTTTTATGTGTGAGTGGTGGAATGGTAGACACGCAGGCTTGAGGGGCTTGTGATAATTATCGTGAGGGTTCAAGTCCCTTTTCACACACCAATAATGAAAAAACATCAAAAAGGAGATTAATAGAATGGCTGATATAAAATACTATGATGACATACCTAGTTCTTATTACAGCGAGAAATATGCAATCGGAACTAGGGCTATTTGTTTTTTTATTAAAGATAATTTAGTTTTTAAAGAATTTGTTTTTGGAGAAAAACCTCCAATTCAACAATTAAGCTATTTTTCTAGTTTGGATTTTAAACAAATTATTATGCCTAAGGAAATAATATATACTGGCGGGAACGTTTTAAGAGGATATACAATGGACTTTGTTGACGGTACTTTACTAGAAGAACATAGTTTAGAAATACCAATTGATATATTTTTTAAACAAATAAAATTGTTTGAAGAAAAAGTTTTAAATTTAACAAGTAAAAAAATTAAATTAAGTGACATTAATCCCAAAAATATGATTTGGACAGATGATAACTTATTATATTTTATTGATACAGACGCTTATATGATTGGTGAGGTTGAGTATAAAAGTAATGTTTTAGAATTTAATCTTGGATTTAGACAGTTGTTAGCTTCTTATAAGTACAGAGATGATAGTATTAATATTTATATGGGGGATATTGATTTAAATCAATTATATTTAGATACTTTTGTTTTTGGTAATAAAAAAGTTTCAGATTTTATTGAAGTTATAATTACTTACTTTAATAAAAGGAATATTGAGATAAAAACTGTTGCTGATTTTAAAGATAAGTTAGAGGATTTAGTTTATCAAACAAAAAAATCAAGATAATAATATTAATTATTGTCTTTTTATTTTGATTTTGATATTATAGATATGGTGATGTTATGTTATATAATTCGATTTCAAACAAAAAAATTAAAGATTTAAAAAAACTTCATATAAAAAAATATCGAACTGAGTTGTTTTTAGTTGAAGGTGAACACTTAGTTATAGAGGCTTATAAAAAAGGTTGTTTAAAAGAAGTTCTTCTATATGAAACGGATATTGATGTAGATGTTTTAAAACATAATGTTTCTTTTCCTGTTTTAAAATATTTAAGCGAGTTAACAAACCCGTCTAATATGATAGGTATTTGTTATAAAAAAACTAATGAGATTACTGGTAATAAAATTGTTTATTTAGATAATATTCAAGACCCAGGCAATTTAGGAACTATAATTAGAAGCTGTGTCGCGTTTAATGTTGATACTTTAATTTTAGATAGTTGTGCGGATTTATATAATTCAAAAACTATTAGAGCAACCCAAGGATTAATGTTTCATTTAAACATAGTTCAAGGTAATAGTGAGGATATAAAAAAATTAAAGAGTGAAAAGTACACAATATATGGGACGAAATTAATTGGTGGAAAAAGTTTAAAAACTATTGCAAAAAATAATAAATTTGTTATAATAATGGGCAATGAAGGCCAAGGTCTTTCGGATAGTATAAGTAATTTATGTGATGAATTTATTTATATTGATACTAATAAAAATTGTGAAAGTTTAAATGTTGGTGTCGCTACTAGTATTATTTTATATGAAATGGGTGATTAAATGATAAAATTAGGTAAAATTGTTAATACTCATGGTATAAAAGGGGAAGTTAGAGTAATTTCTAATTTTTCGAACAAAAAAGAAGTTTTTAAAAAAAATATGAATTTTTATATAAATGATAAAGCATATAAAGTTAGTTCTTATCGTGTTCATAAGAATTATGATATGGTTACTTTTGAAGGTATTAAAGATATCAATGAAGTTTTATGTTTAAAAGGATTAGATGTTTATGTTAAAAGAGCAGATATAAAAATTGATGGTTATTTAAAAGAAGATTTAATTGGTTTTGAAGTATATGAAGAAAAAATAGTAGGCATTGTTACTAATATAATTGATGGAAAACAAGTCCTTCTGGAAATAAACAACAAGCATCTAATTCCATTTGTTGATGAATTTATTAAAAACGTTGATGTTTCTAATAAAAAAATTGAAGTTACACTAATCGAAGGTTTAATAAATGAAAATTGATGTTTTAACTTTATTTCCGGAAATGTTCGATTCTTTTAATACTTCAATAATTAAAAAAGCTATTACTAATAATTTAGTTGAAATTAATATTCATAATTTTAGAGATTATAGTACAGATATTCATAAGCGTGTAGATGATTATCCATGTGGTGGTGGGGCAGGAATGGTTTTAACTTGTCAACCGATATTTGATTGTGTTGAAAAACTAAAAACTAGCGATTCATATGTCATTTTACTAACGCCACAAGGTTTGGTTCATAATCAAAAAAATGCCTATGAACTAAGTTTGAAAAAACATTTAATATTAATTTGTGGACATTATGAAGGATTTGATGAAAGAATATTATCTATTGTTGATTTAGAACTTTCAATTGGTGATTATATATTAACTGGTGGAGAATTAGCTAGTATGGTAGTTATGGATAGTGTTATTAGATTAATTGATGGTGTTATAAAAGAAGAATCACATTTATACGAATCATTTAAAGATAATTTATTGGACTATCCAGTATACACTAAACCAGTAGAATATAAAGGTTTAAAGGTTCCTGATGTTTTATTATCAGGACATCATGCGAATATTGAAAAATGGCGTTTAGAACAAAAAAAAATAAAAACTAAAAAAAACAGACCAGATTTATTAGGAGATGATTAAATGCAATACTTTATTAAAAAAGAAAAATACAATCATGAAATAGTTATGATTGATGTTGAAAAAATTAAAGGTTATGCTTTTTCACCTAAAAATAATATTGATTATGGTTTAAAAATAAATTCTATGATAGTTATTAAACCTTCATTAATAACTAAAATAGTTAAAAGAAAGATTAAATCAAAATTAGATAAATACCTTAGTATTATAATTGAAGAGGATTCATCTGATGATGATGTTAGAGAAGCATTAGATGATATTGCAAGATTTAAGTACTTAGTTAATTATAAATATAAATTTTATTTAGAAGATAAGTATTTAAAACTATTAGATAAAAAAATAAATTTATTAGAACAACAATATGAAAATTTAGTTTCACTGATGCCAGAGCAGGAATTAGAAAACGAAAGAAGCAGATAGACTTATTAATGGTCTTTTTTTTATAAAAATATGATTTATTTCTTAAATCAAAAGCTTCTAATATTATATCAATATGGGTCAATTTGACAATTATAAAAAAAGGGCTATAATATATCCTAACGAGGGGTATTGCGCCCAACGGAAAAGTCATATTAGGGGAGGAAAAAAAATGACGAAACTAGAACTATTTAAAAAAGAGTTTGCTAAGAAAGGGTTACCATATGTATTAGCTGGTACAATTATAGCAACTCCAGTTTCAGTAAGTGCTTTAGAAACTAAGTCTGAAACTACACATGTAAGTGAGGCTACACAAAATATTTCAGTAGCCCAAGGAATTAATTTAGTTGTAGAAGGGAAACAAGTAGTAGCAAGAGACGCTAATGGAACAGAAGTTCAACCATTTATTTATAACGGTTCAACATACTTACCATTAAGAGCTATATCAACTATGTTTGGTTTGTCAGTAAACTATAATGCTGAGACAAGAGTAATTGATATTGCTACCAATGCTCAAACACCACAATTAGATTCAGTTGAAAGAGATTTAATTTGGCAAACAAACAGAAATTTAACTGCCAACACAGACGTTACCGTTAATATTAATGGTAAGCAATTAAATCTTACTGATGCATCAGGTAATAAAGTTGATCCATTAGTTGTTGATGGAACTACATATTTACCAGTAAGAGCAAT
>CAYJPP010000040.1:0-9993 GCA_964372175.1 uncultured Muribaculaceae bacterium | reverse complement strand
CCTTAATTGATTGGCTAAACTTACAATAATTGCGATCGGTTCTTCATTTAATTTTAAGCGTTCATTATATAGTTCTAAGGCATTAGCCTTGTCTTTTTTTACAACTGCTTCAATTAATTTAAAGTTATTTTCTTCATAAGTCTTACTTGTTAAATTAAGAATATCATCCTCAGTTATTGTGTTATCCTCTTTGTATAACTTAATTTTATCTATTTCACTAGTTAGATAGAGTAGGTCTTCCCCTACTCGGTTAATTAGTAAATTAATAGCATTATCGCCAATAATATAGCCACTAAATTTTTCTTTAATGATACTTCTGATATTAACATCATTATACTCTAATACAGTTGCAGTTTTCCTTATTGATTTAACTAGTTTTTTGCGTTCATCCAATTTGTCAATTATTGTAAATATTAAAATAGTATTTTCGTTAATATTAGTTAAATATCTGTCTAAACATGTAGTATCAATATCGTTTTTCTTAGAAGAAAAAATAATAGCATTATCAACTATAACTAATTTCTTATCCTCAAATAAATTAATGTTCTCAGCATCTTCAATTACATTAATTAAAGAATCACTACCTAAATTATATTTACTTATCGAAATGTCAGAAATATCGTGTTTTTTTATTATTTCCTTTACTTCATTTTGAATTAAATACTCTACTGTTCCATATAATAAATATATCATAAAACCACCTACCCTACTATTGTATCATAAAAAATTATAATAAAGTATTTTATATCAAATAACACCATTATTTTACATAATATATGTCAAAAAAAAGTAAAAAGATACCTAAAATTTGGTATCTTTAATTTCAAAGTAAAATGTTGTTCCTAGATTCTTTTTAGTTATGACACCATATTTAAAATTATGGTTTTCAAGTATTGTTTTAACTATGAATAAACCTAATCCTGTTCCTGATTTAGTTCGTTGATGGTTTTTATCTGAGTGATAGTACTTGTTCCAAATATATGGTAGTTCTGTTTCTTTGATTCCTTTACCTGAATCTTTTATTTCAACTCTAATGTTTGAAGCTTTATTAACATTTATAGTTACTAATTTATCTTTTCCCGTATAATTGATTGCATTACTGATTAAATTATATAAAACTTGTTCTATTTTCATTTTATCAGCTTTTATAAGCAGTTTATTAGGCGTATTACATTCTATTTTGTAGTCATCATAAATAGAAAATCTATTAACTACTTTTTTTATTAAATCTACTATATCAAATTGTTCAGTATTTAATAATTCTTTATTACTTTCTTGTTTTGACATTTCTAGTATATCTTCAACTAAATTATTTAAGCGATTAGATTCTTCAATAATAACATCTAAATCTTTAAACATTTGCTTTTTATCTTTGTGATTAAAATCTTTAATAACTTCTGCATAACCCTTAATCATAGTCAGTGGTGTCTTTAAGTCGTGAGATACATTAGCTAGTAAATCTCTTCTTAGCTGATCTGTTTTTTCTAGTTCAATTTTAGCATTATTTAAAGTTTGGGCTAAGTCATTAATTTCTTGAATATTATTACCTTCAAAATTGAATTTATAGTTACCCTTAGCTAATAGTTTAGCCTTATCACTTATTTTAGTTATCGGTTTTGAAATTCTAATAGATATAAAATAACCTAGTAAAATAGCTAATGCAATTACTATAATTGAAACTATTATTAATAAGTCAGATAATATATAGTACGTATTATTAAGAGGATCTAATGATGTATTAACGAATAAATATATATCATTTGTTTTAGTCGCGTAGACTAAGTTATTTGACTTTAAACGTTCATTGGATAAGATATACATTTTTTCGTTCTCACTTTGATTAAAAAATTCATCTTTATACTCAGCACTTGGTAAACATCCTCTATTAAAAGTATTAGAAGAATATAATGTTTTATTTTCTCTAATAATTTCAATACATACATTTTCTTCATACGAAATCATGTCAAGCGTATCTTTATCTAAATATTCCTCACTTAAATATAAATTAGTAACTTGTGAAGAAGTTTCTTTTATTTGTGTTTCTATACTATTTTCATAAAATAACCTGATTATCAGTAATTGGAACACCCATAAAAACACAATAATTATTAGAGTAAAAGCACTTAAATATAACCAAATATTTACTCTTAAACTACTTGATTTCAAATTTATACCCTACACTTCTTACAGTGGTTATTAAATCTCTATATTCACCTAAGTTATTCCTTAACATTTTAATATGGGTATCGATAGTTCTGTCCTCACCAAAATAGTCATATCCCCATATTTTAGATAACAACGCTTCTCTCGATAATGCCACACCATTATTCTTTACAAAGTAAACTAGCAAATCATATTCTTTTGGAGTTAATTTTAATTCCTCATTATTCAAATATACAATATGTCCCTTATAATCAATAGTTAAATTGTTGTAAACAAATTTATCCTCATCTTTATTATATCTTTTCATAATCGATTTAATTCTAGCCATTACTTCTTTGGGACTGAATGGTTTTGTTACATAATCATCAATCCCTAAATCGAAGCCATATAATTTATCATATTCTTCTTTTCTAGCAGATAAAATAATAGTAGGAATTTTTTTATCTTTGATTTCTTCCAAAACTTTTATTCCATCCATTTTAGGCATCATTATATCAAGTAAAATTATATCAATTTTTTCTTCTTTTATTATTTTTATGGCTTCTAAGCCGTTTTCTGCTTCAATCACTTTATACGATTCATTCAAACAATATTGTTTCAGTAAATCTCTAATTCTTATTTCATCATCTACTATTAATACAGTCATATTTACACCTCTTAATTAATTATACAATATATTTGTGAAATTGGCATGAAAAAAGAACAATTATTGTTCTAAAAAGTTTTTTATCATTTCTATACATTGTTTGTTTTCTTTATTAGCTAAGGGAGATGTCAAAAAACCATGTGTGTTATCAATACATTCAATCAAAACAGAGGTGTGTTCTTTTAATTTCTTCCCATATAATTTCCCTTCATCTCTTAATATATCATACTGAGCAGTTATTATTAATGATATGGGTTGTTCTTTATAATTAGTTTCATTTAATATGTTAATATATTTATTATTTAAGTTTTCTTTTGATGTATATAATTCTAGATAACTAGTGATACTCTTGCTGTTTAATCCCCATTTATTATCATTTTCTAAAACTGACTTGAATTTCGTAGTCTTACTGTGATCACATTGTAATAATGGGTAAATCAAAACTTGTTTATTTATTTTAAAGAATTTTTTATCTCTTGCTAATAAATTAATAGAGGCAACCATATTCCCGCCTGCTGAATCCCCCATCAAAGTTAACTTATTAAAATCAATATTTAAAAACGATGTTTCTTTAATAAATTTGATAATATCAATACATTCATTAATTGCAACAGGGTACTTCACATCTGGCGATAAGGAATAGTCAACTAATATTACAATACTATCGGTAGTAGTTAACTTTAAACAAAAATCACTATACATATTTATGTCACCAGTTGCCCATCCCCCACCGTGAATATATAATATTGCCTTAGTAGTTTCGATGGTTGGGAAAAATATTCTAACTCTAACATTATGTGTGGTACAAAAAACAAATGTATCCAGATAAGATTTGTTTTTAACTGAAAATAATTTTCTTTCTAATGTTCTTCTTAACTTGTAATGTTTTTTAATATCATATTTAAAAAACGATAATGAATTAATGATTTTTTTACTAAGTGTGTTCATAATAAAAAAATAGATCTAAGACCTATTTTGAGGTAGAACCAAATCCACCTACTCGTTGTCCTTCCGCACAATCATTATCAGTTACAAGAAACTTTTGAAATACAAGTTGTCCAATAGCTTCGCCTTTTTTTATTTCCAAGTCTGTATCAAAGAAGTTATAATATGCGAACATAAAATGTCCATCATTGTCTTCATTATTGTAATAATCAGAATCAATAATTCCAATAGAGTTAGCTAATACTAATCCTTTTTTAAAAGGCCCTGAACTTTTAACTGCTAATATGAAAAATTCATCATCCATACAATATGCTTTTAATCCTGTTTTAACTAATGTTGGTTTCATTCCTGGTTTAAATACAGGAATAACTACATCCTCCGCTGCTTCTATATCATAAGCTGCTGAATGTTTAGTTTTTCTGAATGGTAAATTGATATTTTTATCTTCAAATCCTTTTGCTACTTCAAATCCTCTTGTTCTCATATAAACCTACTTCCATATTTTTTTATCTTCTTTTGCATTTTGTTTCTCATGTAGTTTCACCTTATTTAATTTTAAACTTTTTTTAACATCGATAATTCTTTGGTTTGTAGAGCCTCTAAAACCTATTTCCAAATCCTTTTTATCAAGTTCAAATTTCCCATCAACTAAAACATCAATGTTATCAATAATTTGTTGTGTGTAAGGTAATTTATTACACCAATTTTTAATATCTTTATCAAATAGATATCCTGTAAACATCCAAATGGTTTTGTCTTTAAATAATTTTTTAAATTTCAATATAATTTTTAGTACTTCTTCTTGGTTTTCAGGTTCAAATGGCTCACCACCTAGTATTGTAATACCTTCAATATATTCTTTCTCACACGCATTTAAAAATTCAGTTAATACTTCTTCTGTAAATTTTTTTCCATAATTAAAGTCCCACGTTTCTGGATTGAAACACCCTTTACAAGCATTTCTACATCCAGAAACATATATACTTACACGTATACCAGGACCATTTGATATATCATTTTTTTTTATTTTAGAATAAAACATTATAAGTGTAAAACTCGTTCTTTAATTTCTTTTGTTTTACCAATGTTCCAGAAGTTTTCCCCTAAATATCCGCAAGTTCTTCTTGTTACATTTAGTTTTTGTTTATCATTATTCCCACAGTTTGGACATTCCCATTCTAATTTATCATTAACTTTAATTTCACCTTCAAATCCACATTCATGACAATAATCACTTTTAGTATTAAATTCTGCATATTGAATATTTTCATAAATAAATTTAACAAGTTCTTCTAAGGCTTCTAAATTATTTTGCATATTAGGAATCTCGATATAACTAATTGCGCCACCTGTTGATAATTTTTGGAATTCACTTTCTAATTTTAATTTATCAAAAGCATCAATTTCTTCCCTAACATCAACGTGATAAGAATTAGTGTAATACCCTTTATCTGTAATATCTTTAATTTTACCGAATTTTTTTAAATCTATATCAGCAAATCTATAACATAAACTTTCAGCTGGCGTACCATATAAAGCAAAACCTAATCCTGTTTCTTTTTTCCATTCAACGCATTTTTCTCTCATGTAATTAAGTAGCTTTAAAGCAAATTCTTTACCTTCCTCAGTTGTTTGAGATTTTCCTGTAACTAATTTAGTTACTTCATAAATACCGATATATCCTAAGGTAATAGAAGAATATCCATCTTTTAAATATTTATCGATTTTTTCGCCTTTTTCTAATCTTGCTATTGCTCCATATTGCCAATGAACAGGACTAACATCACTAGTTGTACCTAGTAAAGCATTGTGACGACACATAATAGCTTCTTTACATAAATCTAATCTTTCATCTAATAATTCATAGAATTTTTCTTCTCTAATCTCTTTTGGTTCATCGTGAGCGATGATTCCAATTTGCGGTAAGTTTAAACTAACAACACCTTGATTAAAGCGTCCTTCAAATTTATATTCACCATTTTCATCTTTCCAAGGTGACAAGAATGAACGACAGCCCATTGGACTAAATACATTACCCTCATAAGTTTCTTTCATTTTCTTCGCACTAATGTAATCAGGGTATAAACGCTTAGCTGAACATTTAACTGCTAATTTAGTTAAATAATCATATTTCCCCCCATTTAAACTGTTATGATCGTGTAATACATAAACTAGTTTAGGAAAAGCTGGTGTGACATAAATTCCTTTTTCGTTTTTAATACCTTCGTATCTTTGTTTTAATATTTCTTCGATAATCATAGCATTTTCTTTTTCATATTCATGCCCTTTTTCAAGATTTAAAAATACAGTTACAAATGGTGATTGACCATTTGTAGTCATTAAAGTGTTGATCTGATATTGTATTGTCTGTACTCCACTTTCAAGTTCTTTTTTAACAATCATATCTGTCAAATATTCTATTTGCTCTTTTGAAAAATTAGTTCCTTTTGCTTTTAGTTTTTTAATTGTTTTTTCTCGACTTCTATTTAAATACTTTCCTAAATGTTTTATATCAACTGATTGTCCTCCATATTGGCTACTAGCAACAGCAGCAATTATTTGTGTCATAACCGTACATGCTACTTGAAATGATTTTGGGCTTTCAATCATTTTACCATTCATTACAGTTCCGTTGCCTAACATATCTCCCATATTAATTAAGCAACAATTAAATATAGGTTGAATAAAGTAATCCATATCGTGAAAATGAATAATACCTTTATTATGGGCTTCTACGATTTTTTCTGGTAGTAAAATACGTCTTGTTATATCTTTTGAAACTTCACCTGCAATTAAGTCACGTTGTGTGGAAGCTATAAGTGCATTTTTATTTGAGTTTTCTTCCATTACGTCTTTATTAGAATTTCTAATTAAACTTAATATAGACTCATCCGTAGTATTAGCTTTTCTAACTAATGCTCTTGTGTATCTATATGTAATATATTCCTTAGCTAAAGCAAACTTATTTATAGACATTAGTTTTTCTTCTATAATATCTTGAACATCTTCTACTAACATTCTTCGTTTGTTTAAACTTTCAATATGTTTAACTATATTATTAATTTGAGTATCAGAAACTCTGTCATCTTCTGGTACTTGACTATTAGCCTTACCAATAGCTAATTTTATTTTACTTCTATCAAAATCAACAGAAGTTCCATCTCTTTTAATTATTCTCATGTTCTACCTCCTACTTTCTAATCAAGTATAACACACTTATATAAAATGATATTGTTGCACTTGCAACAATATTTAAAAAATGTTAAAATATTTTTAAGAGGTGTAAAGATGACGTTATTTGATAACATAAACAAAGAAGAAAAAAATAAAATACTAAAACATTTAAATGCTAGAATGATGTTTTTTAAGAAAAGTATGACGATCTTATCAAATGTCTCTAATAGTAATACTTTGAGTTATATATCAAGCGGCCAAGTACATATCACTAGAATTGATTACTACGGTAATAAAACAATAATTTCAACTTTAAATGAAGGTGATATCTTTGGCCCTACTATGTTTTCCTTAAATAATAACGAAATTTTTATAGTTGCAGCATCTGATACAGAGGTAATTATGTTTGATTATGAACTATTAATCGCGCCGAGTAAATCTCATATATTAATCCAGCAAAGATTAATCGACAACTTATTCAATAAAGTAGTTGAATTTTTAAATAATTCTTATGAGAGAATTCAAGTATTGACAAAAAAAACAATTCGTGATAAATTGTTAGAATATTTTAAAACACTTTCACACAAAAGAGGAAGTAAAAAATTTAAACTTCCCATGTCTTTTGTTGAAATAGCTGATTATTTAGCAATTGACAGAAGCGCTATGATGAGGGAAATCAAAAATTTAAAAGAAGAAGGATTCATTGAAATTGAAAATAAAATAGTTAAAATATATTTTTAGAAGGAGAACTTATGATTAAAACTAAAAAGCATGGAACATTAATTGTTATCTCAGGACCATCTGGTGTTGGTAAAGGGACCATAGTTACTGAATTAATTAAAAACCCTGATATTTGGTTATCGATATCAGCTACTACACGCTTACCCCGCGGTGAGGAACAACATGGAATAGATTATTATTTTTTAAGTAAAGAAGAATTTGAAGAACGCATTAAAAATGAACAATTTTTAGAATACGCAACTGTTCACGGCGAGAAATATTATGGAACTCCAAAAGATAAAATTGATGAACAATTAAATAAAGGATTAGATGTTATTTTAGAAATAGATATTCAAGGAGCATTAGAAATTAATAATAGAATTAAAGATGCCATATTTATTTTTATTATGCCACCTTCAATGACTATCTTAAAAAAACGTTTAATTACAAGAGGTACCGAAGATAAAGAAAAAATATTAGCTAGATTTAAAAAAGCTTATAAAGAAATAAATGAAGTAAAAAAGTACAACTATGTAGTTGTGAACGATGTTTTAGAAGATGCAATTAATAAAGTTAAAGCGATTATATTAGCCGAAAAATGTCGTGTTGATAGAATTGAAGAAGTAGATTTAAATAATAAAGAAGAGTTGATTCATGAAACATTAGTTGATATGGATTAACTTTTTTTAATAAAAAAAACGAACCCTTTTAAAAGATTCGATTAATTTCTTCATGGTGCCGGATACAAGAATTGAACTTGTCGCTAATGCTTACCATGCATTTGTTTTACCACTAAACTAAACCGGCATGGTGTCTAAGATAGGAGTCGAACCTACGACCTATCCCTTAGGAGGGGATTGCTCTATCCAACTGAGCTACTTAGACAAAAAAGTTATTATTTAATCAAGTTAAATAATAACAGTATTAAAATATTGGAAGAAAGTTGAACTTTATAGTTAAAAGTATAAATAAACTCTTGAATAGCTATTTTTTTATCATAAAAACTAACTACCCAACTCTCTTTATATTTCGGAATCTTGATATTAACCGGGAACATGTGCGCCTTAATAATATCTTGTTCTATTTTAGATAACTCGTATTTTGTTGTTGCATTATTTAATGCCTGATTAGGATGGACAAAAAAGGACTTAACTGTATTAAATAAGTTTCTTTTCTCTTCATTTTCAAAAAAATCATGTAGCAATCCACCTACTGCAATTGCCTTATAATCTAAATTTCTTTTTTTAGCATATAAGTAAGATTGATATGAAACTCTTAAAGAGTGGTCATATCTATTAATTCCGTGATGTATTTGTTCTTTAAGATTAACAAAATCACGGTCATTTAAAATATCTTTAACAATTAAACAATATTCATCATCTAATGTTTGTATTTCCATTTATTCACCTCGACTATATAATTATATCACATTATATGTCAAACTGAACTTTTTTTTGTATTATTTTATCATTTGTTTTTTTACTTTACAATTATCTAGTGAAGTCTTGCATTGTATTATCATGCGGCTTCATAAGAAATTGTGAATATAATTCATAAAAGATATCAATTGTGTCATCTTCTGCTACTTTTCTAAAATCCATCGTTTTAAACTTTTCTAAAACATCATTTCTTAAAACCTGTTTTAATTCCTCTATATTAGTGCGTTTGCTCTGGTATTGCGCTTCACATTCTTTCAGATGCTCCATCGATTTTGTTACATTATTGCCTTTTTCTTTTCTTTCTGCTTCGGTCATAGCATACGATAAGTATAAATTATCTAATTGAACTTGGTTAGCGGCCATATTACGTAAATATTGGGCAGATTTCTTTTCACATTCTAAAACGTAAACAGTTTCATCAATAATGATTCTTAGTATTTCAATAAAGTCGTTTTCAATAATATCATCACTTAAACCATTAGCTGAATGGGAATATAAATCGACTAGTGCATGAAGTTTTTTAGTTTTTAGTTCTGTTTTTTTCAAAGGTAATTCACAATCTAATAATTCAGCTCTTCTGTGTTCGTCACTAGATATAGAATGTATCAACCACATTCTTGTACGGTCATCACTTTTTTTGAAACCATTCCCTCCTAATTGCTCATAATTGTCTTCAATTTGTTCTTGAAATTCTTGTTGCATGGATGTTATGCTTCTTTTATAACTTAGTTGTCTAGTATTTAATATCATTATATAATCTTGATCATATGCCCTTTCAATCATTCCTGTTACAACTATTGAACGCATTAACATTTCTTTACTTGTTAAATTTCTTGTATCCATAGTACCTTTATTCATAATACCTCCTTATCATCATTATAACTCATTTATATTAAAAAATAAAGA
>CAYJPP010000039.1:0-10084 GCA_964372175.1 uncultured Muribaculaceae bacterium | reverse complement strand
TGGATTTTAAATTAAGAGTTATCTTAATTTTTTTCTTACATAATAAATATGATGAAGAGTAACAAATAAAACATTTATGGTGTTAGAAATAACTAATGGCCATAATCCAATATTAAAATATAAAGTTATAACTAAAATTATTGTTTTTAAAATCATTCCTATTAAAGTTCCGTACATTGCTTGTTTAGCTAAGTTCATACCATACATACAAGATGTTAAAGGGGCTTGAATATAAAAGATTAAAAATATAGGGGCTAGTACTTTTATATAATTTATTCCTTCATTAGTGTTGAAAACAAATTGTAGTGGTAGTTCAGGAATAAATGTAAATATTATAGTGGCAGGTATTCCTATTAATAAAGAAAAAAATATTGCTTGTTTAAGTTTATTAGACAAGTATTTTTTATTACATGATGCACTTATAACTGGTAATAATGCTTGTGAGATAGCGTAGGTAAAAAAAGATGGTAATAATATTAAAGGGACTACATAGGCATTTAAAATACCATATTCATTTAAAATATAATTATTTGAGTATCCAATATTAAGTAGTATAGTAGTTACTATTATTGGTTCTAAAAACATACCTATTGAGCCTATTATTCTACTACCTGTTGTTGGTATACTTATATCTAATATATCTTTAACGTTTTCTTTATTAATAATTATATCTTGTTTAGTTAATTTAATTTTTTTAGGTAAAAATATTAATAATGTAATTATAGATGTTAATTCACTAATGATATTAGTTAAAACTAAAAATGCAATAGCAAATTCTAATCCTTTAAGTAAAAAAAACGGGATAAATAATATTATTGCAATTAATTTAGTTATATCTTCTAATATATTAGATAAAACGTGTGGAAACATTTTTTCTTTTCCAAAGAAGTAACCTCTTAATATACTAGATATACTAACAAATGGTAATACTAGCGCTATTGAAATAATAGAATAATAGGTTCGTGGTTCATTAAGTAAAGTTGTTGATATAAACTTAGCTGCTAATATTATTATTATCATTAATATTATATTTAAAATGATTGTCATTAATAATGAAGAAAATACTATATTTTTATTGTTTTTTTTATCTTCTGCTACTAGTTTAGAGATAGCAGTTGGTAATCCTAAGGTAGCTAATGAAATTAATAATAAAAATGTTGGGTTTATTAACATATATAATCCCATGCCCTCAGTAGGGATTACTCTTGTAATTACTATTTTTATTAACATGCCTAATAACTTAGTTATTAGCCCTCCTATAATTAAAATAATGGTAGATTTAATAAATTTACTTTTTTTCATATATTCACCTTTTAAATTTTCTTATTTTCTTATATAATATATGTATTGGCTTTATGAAATATTAGGAGGTTTTAATTATGGAAGATATTAAATCAGAGCAAGAGTTATATACAAAACTCTTACCGGCTTTAACAACTAGAAGTAATGAGTTTAAAAGAAATAATTATTTTTATGTTACAAAAGAAGATATTTGGAATTATTTAAAAGAATCTAAATGGATTAAAGCAACAGATTTATCTTTATATGAGATAGTTAGTGATATATTAAATGTAGAATATGAATTAGTTGACTATTACGTTAAGGAAAAATTAAAACATCAAAAAAGAGATGTTATATTAGAAAGTAGTGACTAGTATGCGTGATAAAAAACAAATAAATGATTTTAAAACATTATTAGAAAAATTAGATTATTTTACTGATGAAGAAAAAAATAAAGTTAAACAAGCTTATGAATTTGCTTCTTTAAAACATATAGGACAAAAGCGAATGAGCGGGGAAGATTATATTATCCATCCTTTAAATGTTGCTTTTATTTTAAGTGAAATTAAAGCTGATTGCGATTCTATATGTGCATCATTACTACATGATACTATTGAAGATTGTAATGTTACGAAAGAAGAGATAAGCGAGAAATTTAATGAAGAGGTGGCTAGTTTAGTTGATAGTTTAACTAAAATTAATAGATTAAATTTATCAGGTGATAGTGATGCGGTAATTGAAAATCAAAAAAAAATCTTAATTGGTATGACAAAAGATGTAAGAGCAATAATTTTAAAACTGGCTGATAGGCTACACAATATGCGTACTATTTGGGCTTTATCAGAAGAAAGTCAGAAAAAAAACGCTAAGGAAACATTAGATATTCTAACACCTATTGCGCATAGATTAGGTATGTTTGGTATTAAAAGTGAATTAGAAGATTTATCTTTAAGGTACTTAAAACCAGAAGCTTATTATCAAATAGTTGAAAAATTAAATAGTACTAAATTAGAACGTGATACTTATGTTGTTAAGATGATTGAAGCAGTTTCTAATGCTTTAAATAAAGTAGGTATTAACCATAAAATAAAAGGTCGAAGTAAAAGTATATTTAGCATTTATAAAAAACTAGATAAGGGTAGATCTTTTGATGATATTTATGATTTATTAGCTTTAAGAATATTTGTTAATACGGATGAACAATGTTATCAAACCTTAGGTATTATTCATTCAAAATATAAACCTATTCCTAAACGGTTTAAAGATTTTGTCGCTAATCCTAAAACTAATATGTATCAATCATTACATACAACTGTGTTTGGTATTGACTCTATGATATTTGAAGTTCAAATAAGAACTTATGAGATGGATAAAATTGCTGAAAATGGTATTGCTTCTCATTGGTCTTATAAAGAGGGTAGAGCCTCTATGCAAAACAACATGGAAAATAAATTACAATTTTTTAGAGTTATTATGGATTTAAAAGATGATGACGCTAATGAATTTGTTGAATCTGTTAAAACTGATGCTTTAAATGATTCTGTTTATGTCTTCACACCAGAAGGAGATGTTATTGAACTTCCAGTAGGTTCAACACCAATAGATTTTGCATATAGAGTTCATACAAGGGTTGGAGAAACAATGGTCGGAGCTATTGTTAATAATAGTATTGTTCCTCTTGATTATAAATTAAAAAGTGATGATATAGTAAAAATAAATACTAATAAAAATTCAACACCTAATAAAGAATGGTTAAATATAGTTAAAACTCAACAAGCTAAAAATAAAATAAAGTCTTATTTTTCTAAACTAGCCAAAGAAGATTATATTAAAAAAGGTGAAGATTTATTAAATAAAGAATTAAGAAAAAGAAAAATAACTCATGCTTCATTTTTTAATGACGAAAATATAACTAAAATTACTAATTTAATAAAATGCAGTGATTTAACTGAAATTTATATCGCACTTGGTAGTGGGAAAGTAAAACTAGATAGTATATTTGATAAAAAAGAAGAAGTTAAAAAAGAAGATATATTAAAAATTGTAAAAAAACCTGAGATTAATGATAAACACGATATTTTAGTAAAAGGTATAGATGATGTTAAAGTAACTATTGCTTCATGTTGTAAGCCTATTAAAGGTGACAGAATAATTGGATATATTAGTAAAACTCATGGTATTACTATTCATAGAATGGTTTGTCCAAATGTTGAGGATTTAGATGACAGATTTATTGAAGTAGAGTGGAATGAATCTGTAATAAAAAAATATCCAACAGTTATTATTATTAGAGCTATTGATGATGTTTTAATGGATATTGTAGCCAAAGCTAGTACTAGTACATTAATGATTGATAAAATTAAATCATTAAGTAATAATACTTACGAATTAACTGTTTCAACACCTAATAAAGAAGTTTTAACTAAATATATTAATGATTTAAATATAGTTCCTAATATTAAAGAAGTTAAGAGATTAATAAAATAATATGAAGTTAGTAGTTCAAAGAAGTATTAATTCTTCTGTTACAGTAAATAATAAAAAAGTTGGAAGTATAGAAAAAGGTTTAGTTGTTTTAGTTGCATTCACACTAAATGATAATGAAGATACTATTAAAAAAATGGTTAAAAAATTAATTAATTTAAGAATATTTAATGATGAATTTAATATAATGAATAAATCAGTATTAGATATAAATGGTCAAGTTCTTAGTATTTCACAGTTTACTTTATATGCTTCATGTAATAAAGGAAATAGACCATCATATATTAAAGCTTTAAAAAGTGATGAAGCTAATATTTTGTATAATATATTTAATAAAGAGTTAAGTAATTATGTTAAAGTAGAAACAGGTATATTTGGTTCTGATATGAGTGTTTCAATAACTAATGATGGTCCTGTTACTATTATTCTTGAAAGTGAGTGATAAATTGTTAAAACTAATTAAATTATCTTTAATTTCACTTAGTATATTTTTAATATATAGTAGTAAAGATTTATTAGTTAGTTTATTTAATTTTATAAGTGATGTAATAACGCCTTTATTAATTGGTTTTATAATAGCTTATATTTTATATCCTATATTAAAAAAAATAAATTTTATTCCTAAGTTATTAGGAATTTTTATTATTGAAATAACATTAGTAATATTAATATTTTTATTTGGTATTAATATTTTTTCTTTATCAGAACAGATTATAGATTTGATTTCTTCTTTTAATTTATTTGTTTATAACTTATCACTTAAATATAATTTTGATATTACTTTTATTAATAATATAATTGATGTTTTACTTGATTATTTGATTAACACTTGGTTACTTAATAATCCACTACATACTATTGAATTACTAATTAGTTTTTTAGGTAAAGCAATAATCATTATAATTAGTAGCATTTATTTTTTAATAGATATGGATAAGATAATAAATTTTATAGAAAAAAACCAACTATATAAAAAAATAAATATAGAAGTTAGAAAATACTTTAATGCGTTTAGTTTAATTTTATTGATTTCTTTTATTGAATATGGATTGCTATATTTTATAATAGGTCATGATAATTATTTTTTATTAGGGTTTTTAGCTAGTATTGGTAATTTCATTCCGGTATTTGGAAGTTTAATAGTTCATATAGTTGCCTATATTACTGTTTTTCAAGATACTAGTATAGTTCCTTTATTAGTTGTTTTTCTAGTAACAAGTATTTTAGATAACTTTATTATCAATCCTTTAATTTATTCTAAAACAACAAAAATACATCCTCTTATAATAATTCTGGCTATCTTATTAGGCAATGTTTTATTTGGAATAATTGGTTTTTTAATCGCACTACCTATTTTAATAATTGGATTAACTTTATATAAAAACGCACAACAAAATAGAATTTATTGTGAAAAAACAGAAAATAAACTAAAAAAACAACAATAAATGATTAAAAATTGTGTATTCACTTATATTGTGTTATAATGTTTTTAGGAGGAGATTGTATGGAACCATTTTTTGCAAAAACATTACCGATTGAATATAAGGTGGATAAAGAATTATTAAAATTATTAGGAATAGCTAATGAAAAATATGGGCAATATAAGTCATTATTGAAAATGTTTAAATTTGACCAACAATGCTTTTTAGACTCTTTGGTTCTAGGTGAAAGTATTAGATCGTCTATTATTGAAGGCACACAAATTTCACAAGATGATATGTATTATATTGAATATAAAAGTTTAAACGAAGATAATGCAGATTATGAAGAAGTTAGGAATTTAAAAAAAATGTTGATTTATGCTACTAAGCAATTGGAATTTAATAATTTTGATATTAATTTAATTAATGAAATGCATAAAATTTTACTTTCTGGGGTGCGTGGTAGAGATAAAAATCCTGGATGTATCAGAACAACCCAAAATTATATAGGGATAAAAGGATTAGGTCAAGAAGGCGCTACATTCATACCACCTGTTTATGAAGATGTAAAAATGTTACTAGATAATTTAATGGAATATATGAATGAAATGTATGATGATGAGGCATTAATTAAAGTGGCAATAGCTCATATGCAATTAGAAACTATACATCCCTATAACGATGGTAATGGAAGAATAGGAAGAGCCCTTATGTCACTTCATTTAGCTAAATTAAAAAATGATGAGCCTATATTATTTTTATCAGAAGTAATAGAACTATATAAAGCAAATTATTATAATTCATTAAACGAATGTCGAACAGGTAATATCGGAGGTTTTATTAGATTTTTCTTACAATGTGTGAATGATCAATGTACAAGAAATATTATAAGAATAGAACAAATATCAAAGGTTTATGATGAAGATAAAGAAATGATAAAAAATCACATTAAGAGTCCTAATATTTTAGATATTCATGATTATTTAATGAAAAAAATAGTTATTACATCAGAAGAACTTAAAGACAATTTAAATATTCATCAAAATACAATCAGTACTTTGTTAAAGAAATTAGTTCAACTAGGAATTATTGTGAAAGAAAAAAAAGAGGGTACTAATAGAAACACATATCGTTATATAAGAGTATATAATGTATTTGTTTCGCAAGTTTAGAGAAAGGAAAAATTATGAATAAACTTAAAATAGGTATTTTTATGGATGATTTTTATCCTTCTATGAATGGTGTTATAGAAGTTATGAATAATCAAGCTAAAAGATTAGTAGCTAAAGGTCATGAAGTGGTTGTGATTGTTCCTAAATTAGATAAAAAATATAATGATGATTTTAGTTATAGAGTTATTAGGGTTCCATCAGTTAAACTTGGTAAAATAGGTTATAGTATGGCATTACCAACATTTGATATTAAAATGGAAAAAAATTTACTAGAAGAAAATTTTGATATTATTCATATTCATTCGCCTTTTATTATGGGGAAATTAGGAGTTAAAATTGCTGAGAAATTAAGAATTCCTGTTGTTGCTACTATGCATACACAATTTGATAAAGATATAAGAAAAATAACTAAATCAGATACTTTAACAAAAGTATTAGTTAAAGATTTAATGGTTACATTTAATAAATGTGATAAGTGTTGGGCAGTTAATAAAGATACAGCTAAATTATTTAAAGAGTATGGTTGTAAAAAAATGCCTAGTATTCAAATAACAGGCACTGATTTAACTTATGAAAAAGGTAGAAGTATTGCTTGTAACACAATTAATAAATTATATAAAATAAAAGAATCAGAATTAGTTTTTTCATTTGTTGGACGATTAACTGTTTTAAAAAATATTCCATTTTTAATTGATGCACTTGCTATTTTAAAAGAAAGAGGAATTGACTTTAAAATGTTATTTGTAGGACCTTTTGAAGATAAAGAAGAAATCATGGTAAAAGTAAGACAACACAGATTACATTCTAATATAATATTTTTAGGTAAAGTTACAGATAGAGAATTATTAAAAAAGGTATATATTAGATCTAAATTATTTTTATTTCCTTCATTATATGATACAAATTCCTTAGTTCAAAAAGAAGCTGCTTCACAAAAAGTACCGACTGTATTTTTAAAAGGGGCTGTTACTGCTAATTTGATTAAAGATAATAGAAATGGTTTTTTAGCTACTAATGATGTCATTGCATACGCTAATAAAATAATAGAGGTTATCAATGATGATGAATTATATAATAAAGTAAGAGAAGGTTGTTATAAAGAGATATATGTTAATTGGGATGATTTAATAGATGAACTAATTAAAGAATATAATAAAATTATAAAAGAAAAAGTGAGAGTATGAAAGTATTAGTAATACCAAGCAATTTAAATCAAACTAAACTTGGTGAGGGAGTTATAATAGGAATTGATGGATTAAGCATTAATTATCCTTGTTATTTTAAAGTAAAAGATATAGCTAAAATTAAAAATGATGTATTTGTTTCTTTAAATAAAAATATTCACAATAAAGATTTAGAATATTTAAAAGAGGTTCTAATTGAATTGAAAAATTATAATATTAAAGGATTAATGTTTTATGATTTAAGTATTTTAAATTTAGCTAAAAAGTTAAACTTAAATTATGATTTAATATGGCATCAAGAACATATGACTAATAATTATTTAACAGTTAATTTTTATAATTCATTAGGTGTTGTTGGTAGTTATATATCAAGTGATATTACATTAAGAGAAATGTTAGAAATTAAAAAAAATACAAAATCAAAACTATTTGTTAATGCATTTGGTTATTTGCCAATGTTTGCTAGTTATAGGCATTTAGTTGACAATTATATTGATACCTTTTCATTAAAAAAGAAAAAAAACTTAACTATGTCAAAAGAAGGAAAAACTTATGATATAGTTGATGATAAACTAGGAACTGTTGTTTATACTTCTTTTATATTAAATGGTTTGCAAGAATGTTTAGAACTTAATTATGATTATATAGTTTTAAACAGTTTTAATATTTCTAATTTTAAAGAAGTCGTTAATTTATTTATGACTGTTAATAAAAATAATGTTTTAAATTATGATTTAATTTTAAATAAAATGTTTAATAATCTTGGAAAGGGCTTCTTTTATGAAGATACGGTGTATAAAGTAAAATGAAACCAGAACTACTCGCACCAGCCGGTGATTTTGAAAGATTAAAAATAGCTTTATTATATGGAGCGGATGCTGTTTATATCGGAGGTCCTTTATTTGGATTAAGAGCTAATGCTATTAATTTTAGTTTAGAAGAAATTAAAAAGTCTGTTATATTTGCTCATAAATTAGGTAAAAAAGTTTATGTAACAGTTAATATTATTATGCATAATAAAGAAATCAATCATATATTAAATTATTTAAAAGAGTTAGAAACGTGTAATATAGATGCTATTATTATTAGTGATTTAAGTATCTTAGATTTAGCTATTAAACATACAAAGTTAGAGGTTCATATATCAACTCAGTTATCAACACTAAATTATGAAGCTGCTTCTTTTTTGAAAAATTTAGGAGCTACAAGAATAGTTTTGGCAAGAGAAACAAGTTACGAAGATATAAAACTAATTAAAGAAAATGTTGATGTTGAATTAGAATGTTTTATTCAAGGTGCTATGTGTGCTTCATATTCTGGAAGATGTGTATTATCAAACTATTTAACTAATAGAGATGCTAATAGAGGTGGATGCAGTCAAATATGTCGTTGGGATTTTGATTTAGATGGAATTAAAGGTGATAAAAACTTTACATTTTGTACCAAAGACTTATGTTTAATAGAGCATATTCCTTCTTTTATAGATTTGAAAGTTTCATCATTAAAAATAGAAGGAAGAATGCGTTCTATTTATTATATAGCAACAGTAGTCTCTACTTATCGTAAAGCCTTAGATAATAAAGAATATGATATTAATATATTAAATAAAGTAGCTAATAGAGAATCATGTGTTCATTTCTTTGATGGAACAAATGATAAAAGTCTAAGTTATTACAACAATAGAATAGAAATATCTAATCAAGATTTTTTAGGAGTTGTTAAAGAATATAAAGATGGGGTTATTATTTTAGAACAAAGAAATTATTTTAAAAAAGGTGATATTGTTGAATTTTTTAATAAAGATGAAGTGTTTGTTTATACAATCAATGAAATCATAGATGAAGAAGGTAATGTTATTGATATTGTCAGACACCCTAAACAACTAGTTAAAATGAAAGTAGATTTTATTTTAAAAGAATATGATTTTATGAGGAAGTTGACAAATTAATAAAAATATAGTATTATTTTCTAGTACTTAGGAAAGGTGAATATATGTCAAAAGAAATTCTTATAACCCAAGAAGGTTTAGATGAAATTAAAATAGAGTTAGAATATTTAAAAAATGAAAGAAGACCAGAAGTTATTGAAGCTTTAAAAGAAGCAAGAGCCTTAGGAGATTTATCTGAAAATGCTGAATATGATTCTGCTAGAAATGATCAAGCTGTAGTTGAATCAAGAATCAAAGAACTAGAACACACAATAGAAAATGCTAAAATAGTTGAAGATACTAAAACAGATAAAGTAACAATCGGGAAACGTGTTAAAATAGAGTATGTAGAAGAAAAAGAAGTTGAAGAATACTTAATAGTAGGTAGTAAAGAAGCAGATCCATTTGCTAATAAAATATCTAATGAATCACCACTAGCAGTAGCTATAATAGGTTGTAAAACAGGTGATAAAGTAACAGTTTCTAGTCCAGATGGCAAATATAACGTAAAAATAATGGAGATTTTATAATCTTCTTTTTTTATGAAAAAATTTAAAATAAAAAGGAAATGATTAATTTTTGTCCTATATAACTAATAAGGGGGTGAGAATAATG
>CAYJPP010000038.1:0-10495 GCA_964372175.1 uncultured Muribaculaceae bacterium | reverse complement strand
GTGATTAATATGTTTTATCTTACAATTACAGTAGTTATAATGTTGTTTACAGCTATAATTACACCAGCCATAAAAAAAATAGCAACCCACATTGGAGCGTTGGACGTCCCAGATAACAGAAAAGTTCATAAAAAAACGATACCTAGATTAGGTGGTTTAGGAATTTTTTTAGGTTTTCTACTAGGTTATATGTTATTTGCAGAAGAAAGTACCATTATGAATTCAGTTTTAATCGCATCATTTATAATTGTCATAACAGGAATAATTGATGATATAAAACCAATAAAAGCAACTTATAAATTTATAGCTCAATTAATAGCCGCATCGGTAATAGTGTTTTATGGTAATGTTTACTTAGATTATCTGACTATCTTCGGAATGAATATAGATTTTAATTTATTAACGGTACCTTTAACTATATTCTTTATTTTAGGATGTATTAATTGTATTAATTTAATTGATGGACTAGACGGTTTAGCAGGAGGAATTAGTGGCATATACTTCTTAACAGTTGGAGTAATTGGTGCTCTAAAAGGTGGTTTTGATTTACCTGTTACATTATCTTTTATTATGTTAGGTTCTTGTTTAGGCTTTTTATTTCATAATTTTAATCCCGCTAAAATATTTATGGGCGATACCGGATCAATGTTACTAGGCTTAATAATATCAGTAGTAGCTTTATTAGGCTTTAAAGCGGCTACCTTCTCTTCTTTAATTATCCCTATAATATTATTAGCGATTCCAATCTTAGACACTTTATTTGCTGTAATTAGAAGGAAATTAAAAGGCGAAAGTATATCTAAACCTGATAAGTTTCATATACATCATCAATTATTAAATAAAAATATATCACAAAAAGCAGTTGTTTTAATTATATATGTCATAAATTTATTATTTGCTTTTGCTACCATAGTATTCTCACTTGGGCATTATAACATTAGCTATATAATGTATGGCATATTAATATTAATAACATTAGTATTTATATTAAATACTGAAATTATTTTTGAAAAAGACAATTTAGTTAGAACTTTCTTTAAAAAGTTACTTAAAAAATAACTTTTTTTATTTACTAATAATTATATTTTTGTTACAATTTAAATGGAGGTATAATATGAAATATTATTTAAGAATTTTAAGTGGAATGCGATTTAAAAAATTAAAAGCAGTTATTGATCAAATCCACGAAAAAACAAACAAAAACAAAGTACTTTTATTTTTTGACATTATTCAGTGTGGTTTTAGATACGGGGCTGGTTATAATGACTATAACATCTTTGGTTATTATAATATGAATCATAAACAAAGAACAACATTTGTAAACAGAGTTAAAAATAAAAAAATAATTGAAATATGTAATAACCCTGATTATAATTACATTTTCAATCATAAAAGTAATTTTGATACAACATTCAAAAAATATCTACACCGTGAATTTTTAGTTGTTAAAGACATGGATTTAAAACAATTCAAAAAGTTCATGAAGAACAAAGATGTAATATTCGCTAAACCAGATGTTGGTGAGAGTGGTAAAGGAATTGAAAGATTAGAAAAGAAAAATTACAAAACAGAAGAAGAAATGTTTAATTATGTGAAAGAAAAAAACTTTGGTGTTGTCGAAGAATTAATAAAACAACATAAAGATTTAAACAAAGTATACCCTCTTGCTATTAATTCATTACGTGTTGTTACATTAGTTGCCAACGGTGAGGCTGATGTTGTTTACATAACAGCTAAATTTGGTAATGAAGGTAAATTTGTTGATAATATGGAAAATTCTGGATTAGCATGTCCAGTTAATATGAAAACACATAAAATTGAAGGTGTCGGACACACTTCACCATTGATTCCTTATGAAAAGCATCCATATACAAATATTAAATTTATTGGATATAAAATACCTTATATTGATGAGGTTATAGAACTAGTTAAAAAAGCAGCCTTAGAAGTTAAAGAAATAAGATACATTGGCTGGGACGTATTCATCGGAGAAGATGGTCCAGGTATAATTGAAGGTAATAACTATCCTGGTTATGATTTTTGGCAATTACCAGAACATACCCCTGATAAAATCGGTCTTATGCCATATTATGAAGCTAAATTACCACAATTAAAGAAAAAAAGTAAATTACCGCTTAATAGATAAACACTTAGGTGTTTTTTTTCTTTAAATAAAAAAAGTTTAATCATTGCCTCATAATTATCTTGACTATTTTTTTATAACACTAGTATGAACAACATAATTAACCTTTGATAACATTCAACTTGCTTGCCAATCATTTTTATATAAATATGGTTCTTCTTGCAGTTGTCTCTTTAATCCATTTTTGTGGATATATATAAACTATTTTTATCAGCTTCGTTTTCAAAGATCACGAATTCGTGACCTTTGAAATTCTCATTGTTTAATTTTTTTCATAGTCCAATAAATCTAATCCACCCCCTTATTTCTAACCCAACTATAAATAGGTATTTTAGGTTCTTTCGGATTTACATATCTTGCTAAATCAGCCAGTGATATATATTAATCATTTTCCTCTTAGCTAAATTATTTATCTTTCCTCATCTTCATATCTTTAATAGAGGCTTTACCTATAACATCATTACCAAATTTCTTTTTGATTAAATCTAATGTTTTATCAATTTCACTTTCTTTAATCTCTTCAAATAATGAGGGTTGGTGATATAATTTTTCAGTTAATTTATCTAATCTAACACCAATTAATCTAACTTTTTCAATAGACATTTCATCTAAAATACTTAATGCAACTTTATATATTTCATCATCACTATTAATGGTATTTAATAGTTTTTTTTGATGAGTTTTTCTTTTAAAGAAATTATCTTTTATAATAACACAAACTACATTAGCATATTTGTTCTTTTTCCTTAACCTACTTCCAACCATTTCTGATAATTTTAAAATATATTTTTTTAATTCTAATTTATCTTCAATATCTTTATTTAAAGTTACCTCATGACTAATAGAATCTAGCTCTCTATACAAAACTAACTCACTATCATCAATGCCATTTGCAATGTTTTTTAAATGTTCTGATTGATTTTTAAAAAAAATATTTAATCTTTCTATATCAAAATCAGCTAAATCAGAAGCTGTATTTATATTTAATTCTTTTAATTTTTCACTAGTTTTTTTACCAATTCCATGTAGATCAGAAACATCTAATTTATGTAATTTATCTTTAATTTCACCTTCAAATAAAGTATGTACCTTATTAGGCTTACTAAAATCACTAGCCATTTTCGCGCATAGTTTATTATTAGCAATACCAATATTAACTGTAAAACCTAATTTAGAATATATCTCTTCTTTTAATTTATAAGCAAATTCTATCTCATCACCATACAACATTTTTATTTTACCATAATCTAAATAACATTCATCAATAGACGCAACTTCAATATCGTTAGTATAATTACTAATAAGTTCAAATAATTTATTACTCATTAAACTATATAAATTATAATCAGGTTGATATATTTTAAGTACAGGGCATTTCTTTTTCGCACTAAATAAAGTTTCTGATGTATATATGCCTAATTTCTTACAGGGATTTGATTTAGCTAACACTATCCCCCTTCTAGCACTTTCATCCCCACCAATAACAGCATAAGAATTCCTTATATCGTATTTACTACCTTTATTTAATAAATCAACAGCTGTCCATGATAAAAACGCATTATTAACATCAATATGAAATATTATTCTCATGAAAATCACCTATTATCATTTTATCAAAATATAATAAATAAGTAAATAAAAATACGAAAGTATTTTCGTATCATTTGTTTAGTAATCTTAATTTCTTTATTATTTTTTTCTCTATCCTTGATATATATGATTGACTAATACCTAACTTAATAGCAACATCTTTTTGAGTCATCTCCTCAGTTCCAAATAAACCATATCTTAATACCATTATTTCTTTATCTCTTTCATTTAAATTGGCTATTTCTTGATATAATAAGGTTTGATTAGTTTCTTCTTCTAATCCTTTTGTTACAATATCAGGCTCAGTCCCTAATATATCTTCTAGATGTAATTCATTTCCTTCCGCATCATAAGATAAACTATCTTCAAAACTTATTTCACTTCTTCTTTTTTTATTCTTTCTTAGAAACATTAATATCTCATTATCTATACATCTAGAACAATAAGTAGCTAATTTAATGTTTTTATCTAATTTATAGGTGTTTATCCCTTTAATTAACCCTATTGTCCCAATACTAACTAAATCCTCTAAATCAATACCTGTATTTTCATATTTTTTAGATAAAAATACTACTAACCTTAAATTATGTTCTATTAATTTATTTTTAGCATCATTACAGCCTGTCATTGATTTTGTAACATATAAAACCTCATCTTCTTTTGATAATGGTTCAGGCAATTTATCAGTACTTCCAACAAAAAATATTTCCTTACTAATGATTTTAATAATAAAATTTTTAATTTTATTTAACATATATCCTCCTTTAATTTGCTATTAAGTAAACAATTTATTCCATCAATTTTTATTTTATGTTCTAATAAACCAATTATGACATTTTTATAAATTTTATTAGCGACTATCATTTTATCGACTTTAATACATTTTAATAACCCATTGCTATTAACACCTTGATAAGGAATATAATAGAACCTTTCATAATCAATTTTCTCATCAACTAAGATAACCGGTTTATTAGTAATTATATCAGTTAATTTATTACCTGTATCTAAAAATCCATTTAGGTTATAACTTTTATTTTTAGAATAAATGACAACTTTAAAGTAATTAGAATAATTAGTTTTAAGCCACAATCCTTGTTTAATAAATAAATATAATATTAAGGGTGAAGCTATAACTAAGACTATATAATTTAACTTCATATTAGTATAAGCTGTTTCTAAATCTATAAAATATAAAAAACCTCCTAATACAATACTGGATATATAAAAATACAAAAAATTTTTAAATGTATAAATTAATGATTTATATTTAAATGATATTAATATCATCACAAAACATATTACTATTTTATATATTATTAATAAAAGATTTGAAACCTTAAAAAACAAAAATACACTACTTATACCTCCGACAAATGCGCCCCCTATTAAAGCATATATACTGGCATTTCTTCTTAATAGTTTATTAACAACTAACAATAGTAATAAATCAATAAAAAAATTAAGAATCATAATTAAATCGAGATATATTTTCATTTTAATCACCATTATAAGTATACAAAAAAACGACCTTAGAAATATGTCGTTTTAAGTTGATTTTTTCTTCTTTTTTAAATTACATTCAATATTTATTCTTTGAACTATGGCTAGGGAAGCAATTAAGACAATCGCATATGTTCCTCCATAAGATAAGAATGGCAATGGCACACCTGTTAAAGGTATTAAACCTAATAAGCCACCCAAGTTAATAAAAATATGTAGAAATAAATTAGTTGCGACACCAATACATATATAATAATTTTGGATACTGGTAGTTTTATTAGCAATTTTGAATATTCTATATATTACATAAGCATACCCAATAAATACTAAACTAACACCGAACGCCCCTTGTTCTTCGCCAATTATAGCAAATATACTATCAGTATGTGGTTCTGGGATATAAGAATATTTTTGTTTTGATCCCCCTATTCCAACTCCAAATAAACCACCTTCATTTAGAGCAATAAAACTATTACAAACTTGATATCCTTCATTTTCATATTTTGAACAAGGGTTAAAGTAATTAAATCTTTCTAGCTGGGCATCATTTAATAATTGTCCATTTATCAAAACGATTGAAGCCATTCCCACCAATACTACCCCTATTACTACTCCTACTATTTTTACTTTATCTAATTTTCTAATAGGACTCGCTAAAAACATAATTCCAAACACTGCTAACATTATCAAAAAACCACCAGTATCTACTTGTAAAAAAGTCATAAAAGGAATTATTAAAGCTAACACAATTAATAAGGCAATCACTTTATATCTACTAGGACTAGTAGATTTTAAAACTTTATAAAACTGTTCATACATAACTGCATATAATATTATTAAAATTAACTTCGCTATCTCACTAGGTTGGATAGAAAAACCACCAACCAACGGTAACCAGTTTTTAGCACCATTAACCACATCTCCAAACGGGAATAATAAAACAACTAACAGAGCAGTTATTATATATCCAATAACTATTAGCTTTTTATAAGTTTTTGTCGATAAATTAATAATAAATAAACCTGCAATTATACCAATACCAATCATAAATGCTTGCCTAAAAAAATAATGATAGGTTGATTGTTCATACATAACAACAGCTTCACGGCTTGATGCGGTAGTTATATTAAGTAAACCAAACACAAAAAAGATAATTGTTACAATTAATAAGGGTTTATCCATTTTAGATATTAAATTTTTAAAATTGCTAAACATCTTTTTCATATCTTCACCATAATTATAATATCATATAAATAGTAAAAAAACAATCTAGGTTAATTTAATGCACAAAAGATTAGATGTGTAATAAACTATAATAACAAAGGAGGTATTTTATGTATTACTATGGTGGTTACCAAGGATATGGATGCGGGAGTCCATACGGATACGGTGGGTACGGCGGATACGGTTACGGAGCAGCTGTTTTATTAGTATTATTTATATTATTAGTAATTATTATCGGTGCGCGTGCTTTTGACTGCAATAAACCAGGTCCTTGTTGTGGGAAATAAAAAAGACATAAGTCTTTTTTTTATACTCCAACACTTGCTGTTTCAGGCAGTGTTGATCCACCATCAATAACAAATTCAGCCCCAGTTATATAACTAGCCTCATCACTAGCTAAAAAGGCCGCTAATTCACCTAATTCAGTAATTGTTCCTAACCTTTTCATAGGAATCCCGCTAGCAATTCCTTTAATAACCTTATCAGGATTTTTACTATCCGAATCCTTAGCTATTCCTTCTACCATAGGAGTTAAGATATATCCTGGTAAGATAGCATTTACTCTAATATTCTTGTCTACTAATTCCATTGCTAACCCTTTTGTAAATCCAATTAAAGCAGCCTTCGTTGTTGCATACGCAACTTCACCTGGGTCAGCTACTTTTGGACCTGTTACAGAAGCTAAATTAACAATACTTCCATCTTTCATATGCGGCACTACTGCTTTTGTTACATTCCAAGTACCTTTTATATTTATGTCAAAATGTAAATCTCTAATCTCGTCAGTAGTTTCTAAAAAAGGTGTTAGTTTAGCAACGCCAGCATTATTTACTAATATATCTATTTTTCCATATCTTTTAATGATGTGTTCAACAACTTTTTTTAAATTTTCATTACTCCTAATATCCACTTTAAACCCTAAAATTTCTGGATAATCAACAACCGTTTTTTTTATTTCATCTGAATAATCTAAAATAATAACTTTTGCACCATGTTTTAAAAATGTTTTAACAATTCCTAAACCATTCCCCATAGCGCCACCAGTTATTACAGCAACTTTATCTTTTAACTTCATTTTATTCCTCCTATTATTAATTATACTATTATTTTAATTAACTTTCAATATCTAAATGTTTAATACAACTATACGCTGTCGATAACGCTAATGTTATATTATAACCACCAATTGGACCATGAATATCTAAACATTCACCAATAAAATAAACATTTTTATTAATTTTTGATTCAAATGTTTTAGTATCAATGTATTTTAAATTAACTCCCCCACCTGTTACATATGCATAGTCTATTTCATTTACTTTATCAATAATGTAATGATGGTTCTTTATTAACTCAATTAGATTTTTTATTTTTTTATTATCTAGCTGCTTTATTTTACAATTTGAAATATTTAATTTATTTAATAAATATTCACTAAACTTTTTACTAAACCATTCATTTAAAACAGTTAAAACAAACTTTTCTTTGTCTAGTAATTTTAATATTTCATCACTTGTAATTTCTGGTTTAAAATCTATATAAACATCTTTTATTTTATTTAAATATATTTCCCCACTAATATTCATAATAGCAGTACCACTTAATCCCTTATGAGTATACATTAAGTTACCATGATTTTTAAATTTTTTTATATGAACGTTATCAAAACTTGTACCAGCTAAATTGTTTTTTTCTTTTAAAATTATACTAGTTTCAGCCGGAAATAGTTCAATATAAGGCTGATTTAACATTTTACAAAATTTTATATGATCACCACCACTACCTGTTACTTTATAACTACTCCCACCAGTAGCTATAATTATTTTTTTTGCTATATATTTTTGTTTAGTGGTTGTTATCATTATATTTTCATCAATTTTAATATCAATAACTTGTTCGTTATAATTAATTTTACACTTAATTTTACTCATCAAACAATTTAAAATATCACTTGCCTTATCAGAGCAAGGAAATACTTTATCATCATCTTCAATTTTTAATTTAATACTTTTAAAATACTCAAATACTTCCTTAGCTCCAAACAAATTAATTGTACTATATAAATATTTTTTATTGTAATTAACATTATCTAGAAATAATCTGTTTTCTTTTAAATTAGTTATATTACATCTACCATTACCTGTTAAAAGTAATTTTTTCCCACTGCTATTTGTTTTTTCTAAAATTAAAACTTTCTTGTTTTTTATTAAACTAGCAGCCATTAAACCTGATACACCCGCACCTATTATAATAACATCATACATATAATCACCCATTTATATTATAACATATTTGACAAACATATTAATTTGTTTTAAAATAAACATTCATTAAGAGGTGATCCATGAATTTAATATTCGAAAGTGAAGAACAATTAAATAATTACATTGGTAAATTAAGGTACATTAATACTGGTAGTGAGGGTAGTTGTTATCAAGATAAAAATGAGGTTTTAAAAATTTATGAAGGTTGTAGTGAATTATCAGGTGATGAATTATTAAAATTTGAAGATATTAATATACCCAGTTTTGTGTTTACTAAAAAATTAATATTAGTAAAAGATTGTATTCGAGGTTCAGTTATGGATTTTAAAAAAGGATTAAATTTAGATAATTATATAAATTCGCCTCATCTAATAACACCTATTGAAGAAATAGAACTCTCTATATTAATAGAAGCTCTAAATTTATTTTTTAAAGATGTTATTTTATTAAATAAATCTAATATTAGCGCTGATGACATATATTATACTAATATCTTATTTAGCGGTTTAAGATTTTACGCGATTGATACTGATTCATTTACTTTTAGTAAAGCAAATGATTTAAAAGCATATGCAAATATTTTGTTTGATTTTTGTTTTTCAAAAGATTTATTAAAACTATTAAATCAAAAGATTAACTACGCTAAGAGAAAAAAATACTTTTTAAATCATCCTTTTGAATTATTAGATATATTAAGCGCAGATGAATTTAAACATTATAAAAGCAGATAAAATTATCTGCTTGTTTTATTAGTTGTTAACATAATATAAGTGTTTTTTAAATTCGTTTTTTTGCTATCATTCATTTTTATAAACGTTATTCTAAGAGGATAACCACTATCAAGCATTAATAATATATTAGCTTTAAATGGCCCGAACGATATCGCACTTGTTGAAATAGAAGAATAAGGAATAATATGTACTTTTTTATCTGTTGCCAAGGGATTTTTATCAAATAAAATAATTTTAGTATCTGTAAAAACAGCATAATCACGACTATTTTTATAAGCCGAAAAAGCCTTTTCTTTTGTTCCAATATAATCAGTTACATATTTAGGAAGTGTATCTACTTCTACTTCTTTTTCAAAATTAAAATATTTTGTTATTTCTTTATATTTTATATATGCCATACTATCATCTCCAAAATAATTATATCATAATATTTATAAATTTAATACTAAAAGATTGGCCAAATTTTAAATATTATTTTTCCATAAATGTTTTCATCATTTATTAAAATGTTATTATCTATTAAATATATATCATTTGTTTTTTTTATTATGGTTTCTTTTTTCACTTTATCTGTTACTACAATTACTTCATCTCCTACTTTAATATTATTTATTTTTGTTATCATTAATAATTCATTATTAATAACAAATAATGAAAAAACATATTTAACAATTAAAAATACTGTTATCACTAATACTATATACTCTATTATTTTTTTTAATATTGTTATCATATAATTAGTATTTACTAATTATTTTTTTATAAACAAAAAAGTAGATTTAAAATCTACTTAATTGTTGCTGTATATTCATAAACAATTCTAGTTCCACTTGTAAATTTAGCCATGTTAGCTGAATATCCATTAGTACTATTTCCTAATAAGTATCCTGCATCTGTTGCAGCTTTAATACTTGTAAATCTAGTTAATTCTTTATTATCTACATAAATAATTATTGGTCTAGTTGCATCTACTACCATTTTATCACTAATTTTAGCAACTCCACTAACTGATTGTTTAGAACCATTGTTAGTTGCTACTT
>CAYJPP010000037.1:3544-11023 GCA_964372175.1 uncultured Muribaculaceae bacterium | reverse complement strand
TGTGTTATACTAATATTATAAAATTGAAGGAGGAATGTAAATGAAAGAAGCAGCAGGAGAAGCAAATATGACAGTAATTACAATTGTATTAATTGGGATTATTGCAGCTATTGCTATACCGTTAATAAGTAGTTTGATGGAAAATTCAACTAGATCTTCATGTTGTCAAAATGCTGGGGGGCAAATAGCTGGGACTACTTGTAATCCTCATGCAGGCGCATCAGCAGCTCAAGCACAGGCGGTAGAAGATAATTATAACCAATGTATTTCTGATTCAGGACTTACAGAAGATTAGCAGATGAATACGCCAATAGGAAGCACGTTTATGTTTAATTTTATAATTATTTTTATAATAATAATATTTGCTTTCTTAGCGGGAACATTAAGTTATTATAAAGCTTTTAAAGTTAATAATAGAATTGTGTATACAATTGAAAAATATGAGGGATATAATTTTGATTCGGGGGAATCAAATGGTAATCCACTGAACAGCGCCTATGAAGAAATTTCGGCTTATTTAGCTTCGATTGGATATAGGGTTGCAGACCCAGAAGAACAATGTCCAGCAACTCATAATGAGATGGATTTAGTTACTTTGGAAGTTGCCAGGTCTCATAGGTATTGTATTTATGTTGATCATGATGCTGATACTAATTCTGAAACAAACGGGAATAAACCTGAGTACAATGAATATTATCAATTTGGTATTTTAACTTATATGAATATTGATTTACCTATTATTGAGATGATTGATTTACCAATTTTTACAAAAACTAATAGAATATATAAGTTTTGTACTAATGTAAATGATCCAGATGGTTCTGGCTCAAAAGAATGTTATTGAAAAAATGAGATTTTTAAGTAATTAAGAATCTTTTTTATTACACAAAATTCTCATAAATAATACATATATTTTTAATAAATTGTGTGGTATAATGAAGGTGGTGAGTTATGAAAAGTAAAACGTTTAAAAGTCTAGATGAACAAATGAATATTTTAGTATCTCGTGGTTTAACTATTAAAGATAGAGATACAGCAGGTGAAATCCTTTTAAAAGAAAATTATTTCTTTGTAAATGGTTATAGGCATTTATTAATGAAAAACTATAACGATGAATACTTCGTTAGTGGTGCGACTTTTGAAGAATTGTATGCTATTTTTTGGTTTGATAGAAAAATCAGAAATATTATGTTCAAATATATTTTAATTATAGAAAATAACATGAAATCTGTTATGAGTTATTTTTTGTCTAAAAAATACGGTTACAAGGAAAAACAATATTTAAATATTAAAAATTTTAGAGGTGAATCGTTTAAGTTAAATCATGTTGGTGATGTGATAAATAAAATGAAAAGACAAATAAGACTTAATTCAAAACAACACAGAGCAACTAAGCATTATGTAATGAAGTATGGCTATATTCCTCTATGGGTATCTATTAAGGTTTTATCATTTGGAATTATTTCTGAATTGTACAGTATACTTAAAAATGAAGATCAGCAAGAAATTGCCAATGTTTATGGGTTAACTCCTGATGATTTAGATGTGTATTTAGAGATACTATCTAATTATAGAAATTTATGTGCACACGAAGATATTTTATATGACCACAGAACACAAAGAAAGATTCCTAACAATGATTTTCATAAAAAACTGGATATTATGAAAGTTGATGATGAGTATATGTATGGTAAGAATGATATATTTGCAATTATGATTATATTTAAAAAGATGCTTTGGAACAGATTGTTTACTGAGTTATTGAATGAAATTTCTTATGAGATAGAATATTTAGATAATAAAATAAAAAGCGTAAGTACGGAAGACATTTTGATGAAATTAGGTATGCCATCAAATTGGAAAGATTTAAAGGAGGCGAGATCAGAATCACAAAGTATATAATAACAGCGGCAATAGCTTTATTTATTGGCGTTAATGGAACAATTTATTTTTATGAGTATTTAGAGGATGATGAAGTTAAAGTTACGGAAGAAACTATTCAAACCGTTAATATTACAGAATCTGACTCTATAAGTACAGCGATAGAAAAGGTATATGACGCTGTATTTACAGTTGAAAGTGTGGGGAGTAATTTTAATAGTTTAGGAACAGCTTTTGTTTATAAAACAGATGACAGTTATGCATATTTATTAACTAATCATCATGTTATTGATGGAACTAATAAAATTAATGTATCAAACCATGCAGGTGAAAAAACAGAAGCTGTGTTAATGGGGAGCGATGAACTAATCGATTTGGCAGTGTTGCGAATAGACAAGAGTTTTGTTTCTATAATAGCTGAATTAGGGACAAGTACTGATATTGAAATTGGTGATACTGTATTTGCTGTGGGGACTCCAATTTCTGTCGATTACCGTGGTACTGTTACAAAGGGAATTATTTCAGGATTGGAAAGACAAGTTGATGTATCAACAGAAAACTCAGGAAGTTTTTTAATGGAAGTTATTCAAACTAATACAGCAATAAACCCAGGTAATAGTGGTGGCCCTCTTGTTAATATTAACGGAGAGGTAATAGGGATAAACACATTAAAACTAGTTGAAGAAGACATAGAAGGAATGGGGTTTGCGATTCCTATCGAAATGGCACTGTCAGTTGTTGATAGGTTAGAAGCTGGCGAAGAAATTAAAAGACCATATTTAGGTGTTTCGTTTGTAGATGCAAGCAATGATTATGCATTAGACTATAATAATATTGTTTTAGACAAAATATATGGCTCAGGTGTTGTTATTGTTAGTGTCGAAAAAGATTCTGTTGCAGAAAAATATGGATTACAAGTTAAAGATGTTGTTTTAAAAATCAACGGTAAAGAAGTTGAAAATGGTGCCCAATTAAAATATGAACTATATAAGTATGAAATTGGCGAGACAATAACATTAGAGATTGAAAGAGACGGAAACAAACAAGAAATTTTAGTTGTTTTAGAAAAAAGCGTATAGTTATGCTTTTTTTTGTATGTTTTTTTAATTTATGTATAGTATAACTTGAAATTTTCTACAAAAAATGTTATTATTTATATTAGAGGTGAAAGAGTTTATGAACGATTATGATTATGATGTTGAAAAGAAAGAGTTTCCGTGGAAGAAATTAGTCCTTAGTATCTTATCAATAGTTATATTAATTATTTTAATTTTATTATTTTTGAGATTTTGTGGGAGTGGTTCTTTACGAGATGATTTATTAGAAGCTGGTAAGGAATATTTTGAAAAAGATACATCTTTACTACCAGATATTGAAGGGCAATGTGTGACAGTAACAGCAGAAGAATTAATTGCTGAAGGGTTACTTGATGCCGCTCCATATGAATCTTGTGGGCCTGAAACATTAGTAAAGGTTTGTTATTTAGAAAATGGCAGTTATCAATATACACCAATTTTATCATGTGATGATGAAAAATCAGAATTCGATAAATGGAAAGATGGAGATATTTCTGACTTGACGCCAGATGAATCAGATGTACAATTTTTATTTAAAGGATATGAATTAAACTTAGGAACAAAACTTTATTATCCAGGTGATAAAACAATAGATGAAGTTAAAGAGTATTATGATAAATCCCCAGCGGATGGGTACACTTATACAGAAGATGAACAAACTGGTTATAAATGGTATACTAACTCTAATAACAATGTTTATTATAACAATGGAGAATATACATCATTACAACCAGCAGGATATCCGCATCAAGGTAGTGAATCATCAGTTACAAATGTATCTGATACAAGACCGGCAGATGCATCGTATAGAACTATTGAAGAGGTGACTTTATATAGTTATTCATCAACTCCAAAACAAGTATATGCTTGTGGTTCTTCGGAGACACCAGTTGTAATAGTGAGTGAAGTGTTGTGTGGATTACGTACGGATTCATTTGTGATAGCAAGAGGCTTAGGGTACTCATGTGATGGGAACTCGGTTCAACCAACCAACACACCGTGTCAAGAGAAAACAGATTGGTCAACAGCAAGTTGTCCAGAATCGACAGGACTTATTAATGTTACATGTGATACAAAATCAAGTTATAGTTATACAGATAAAACATGGCAGTGGTATAAAACTGAATCAGGGAGAAAATATTATCCAAGCGGTGCATCTAGCGCGAGTGGAGAAAACACATACTATGTAGAACAACCAGTATCAGGAGCTATTAAAGACGAAAGTACTATGGCAACGGTACATAAATATTACAAGATTGAAGAAAATATAGAAAATCCGGATATGTCAACTGATCCAGATGCTGATACAACATTTGAAGAATGGGTTAGTATCACACCAGGATTTGTTAGTGAAGAAGATTTAATAGAAGCGTTTAATGATTTAGAGTATGATGTGCTTACTCTTGAAGATATAATAGAAAATGAAAAAATTAAATTTGAATTAAAAATGCAATATAGAGATTTAATAAAATAGGAGGGGTAATATGTCAAATAATGAATTATTAGAAGATATTAAAAGAATAAAAGCAATGTTACCAGAAGGTAATATAGATGAAAAAACAGCCTCAGAAATAGACACAAAAAGAGGCAAATTAGAAGTGGAAAAGGTTGAATTAGAGTTAGAATTAGAGGGGTTAACTGAAACTTTAAGTAATTTGGATAACTACGCAGTTGAAGATCCTGTTATTGCTGAAAGTTTATCTAATCATAACGAGTTGCTAGCTAACATAAATAAAGAAAGAATTGTTCGTGAAGCAAATGTTAAAAAAACAAAATATGCTGCTCTGGTTATTGATAGGGAAATTGACAACATGAATTCTTTGCTAGCTGAACAAAATCGTCTTTTAAATGCAGCAAAAGTTCAACTTAGTGAAGAACAAAACGAAACTTTAAAAGAGCAATTAGCTAGTTATCATGATTCTGTTCAAGAAAGTGTAAAAAACTTAAATCAAAGAATTAGTGCTTTAACCGAAAAGAAATCAGCAACAGTTTTAGAAGTTAGTCAACTTGAAAGTAAATTAGAAGAAATTATAAAAGAAGAAAATGTTAATGAAATTACTAAAGGCGCATTAGAAAAACAGTTAATGCTTCCAAGAGATTTAGAAAAAAGAAAATCAGATTTAAAAAGAGAAAAAGAGTTAAAAGATTTAGTGGTGACTTATGATAGCAATATTCACATGCTTTCTTATGATTTTTCTTCTGATTTAACTAATTTAATGACTGGGATTGAAAATGGTGACGTTACTAATGATGAAGCTATTACAGTATTAACAGATATTAAAAGCAGATTTCCGGATATTGCACAAAAAAGAAAAGATATTAGTGCGTATGAAGAAGCTCTTGCACTTGATTCTAGAATTGCAAGTCATGAACTTGAAATTTCAGCATTAGCAAGTAGAATTGATAATAAAGAAAACTATCTTGTTACAACTCAGCAGCAAGATATAATGAATAATATTACTAGACTTGAACAAGATGCTAGTAGATATGCTAATAAAATTGTAACAGAAGAAGCAAGACTGGCTGAATTACAACAAGAAGAAAATAGTTTTGTTGAAAAAATTAAAGTTTTAGAGATGGAACTTGATCAACATACACGCCAACAAACAATTAAAGTTGATTTAAAAGGTAAAAGAGCAAAAGCGCCAGAAAATGAAATTAGAAAAAGAAAACAGCTTAGAGCGTCAATTGACACGTTATATGAAGAATGGCAATCGGTTGCAAGTGAAACAACTAATGCCCAAAATACAATAAGTACTTATTCTAAACTTGAAACAAAAGCTAATAAAGACTTGTTAGCTATGAGAAAAAAAGTAGAAGATGGTTTAGAACCTGAATATGATGAAAATAAAAAAGCATCTGATAAAATAATGTTATTACAACTTCAAGGTGAATTAAATGCTATGAATATGCGTAAAAATTATTTAGAAAATGATTTTATAACAGAAATTGATATTGTTGTAGCCAGTTTATCTAGCAATAAAGGATTTACTGAACCACTTGAAAAAGAAAATGAAGACCCGATGTTTCAAGAAGTAAATGCAAAAGAAAATGAAGACAGAAAACCACTTCCAGCTGTAATACCGTTAACTGGAACTGTAATAACTCCTACCGAAACATTTAATCCGGAAAATACAGAAGATAAACAAGCGGCAGCAGCATTTTTGAATTTTGATCAAAGCGTTGCAGACAAAAATGAAGAATTAACACCAGAAGCGCTTGTAAATGAAGAAGAAAAAACAAGCGTTCCACCTGTATTTGGGGGAGCTGTTGTTGGCGCTGGACAAACAATCCCGCCAAATTTGACTTCTGAGTTAGCTAATGCAGCTGAAAAAGCAGAAGATGAAGAAAAAACAAGCGTCCCACCTGTATTTGAGGGAGCGAATCCAACTGATGAGAAAAGTAAAAAAGTAGTTAATACTCATGATAGTTCACCAGAACTTAAAAGTCAATTAAATTCGTTAACTTTTAAGGAAAAACTTAAAAAATGGGTGCCAAGAATATTGGCGGCAGTTTTGGGGGCAGCTTTGGTAGCTGGTTTATTAAAATCTTGCGATACTAATCTGATTAAACCTGATGTAGACTTAATCGATCCACCAACTGCTGTTGGAATTCTTGGAGAGAGAATAGGTGGATATGATGAAATGCGTGATGTCTTAGGGTTAGATACAGACCCTGATGTACCTTATTATGTATTTGAAGGCGAAAAAAGGCCGATAGATATTGGCGCTGATACTGGAAATGAACCGGATTATCAATCTGATGACTCATATAACCCAGGTGGACAAAACCCAGGTGTAAATCCAGGGCAACCATCTGAGCCGACAACACCTCCGGTAACTACACCAGATCCAACGACGCCACCAGAAACTACACCGGATCCAACGACACCACCAGAAACTACTCCGGATCCAGAGGTTGAAAAACCACCGATATTTGTACCGAATCCTGATGAACCATCTGATCCTCAAATACCAGAGGAACCACCATTACCTGATACTGACTTACCAGACCCAGAGCCAACTCCTAAACCAGATATACCTGATAAACCAGAGCTTGAACCAACAGATCCGCCGAAACCAACAGATCCGCCATCAGAGGATTCATTAAATGTTGAAATCGGTCCTGACCACGGTCAAGATAATAATCCGTATGAGGGTTCAGGATTAGGAATTTTTACAGGAACTGGTTCTCAAATGGGAGACAATATACAAGGTGATCCTTTTGCTGATGATGCAGTAGCAGGAGCCACAGTAACACCAGATGGTGATATAGAATATGAGCTTAATCCAGATTCGGACTCAGCACCAGTAACAGATGAACAATTAAATGATGGAGGATTTGATACTAGTGATGACGCCATGAACCAAATGGCAAAGGATACTTTAGATGCCTTAGCTAATCAAGGATTATCACAAGAACAAATTAAAGAGGCAATGAATAATTCATTCCCAGGAAACAGTGGTTTAGTTGATGAAGTTATGGGGAATTCAGCAACTCCAACACCAGATGCAGCAGAAGC
>CAYJPP010000037.1:0-3444 GCA_964372175.1 uncultured Muribaculaceae bacterium | reverse complement strand
CCAGTAGCAGAAGCACCAGTAGCAGAAGCGCCAGTAGCAGAAGCACCAGTAGCGGAAGCACAAGCGGTTGCTGATATACCAGTTGAAACTGCTGTTGATAATGTGGAAACAATAGATGCAGTGCAAGAAGTGACTTCGGAAGCACAGGCGCCGTTTATACCACAAACAGAGGCAGCGCCAGAATATACACATATTACGCCGGAAGGTGCGGTGATTGACTGGAGTGGAACTAACGATCAATTAGTTGATGAGGGTAGATCAAGATAAAAATTGAAAGGGGTATAACATGGAAAATAAAATAAGTAAAATATTAACTTTCGATGATGGAAGTAAGTATATTATTGCTAAGCAAGCAGTATATAAAAATGAAGTTTATTATATTATTACTAGTGTTAATAATGAAGAAACTGAAATTTTAGATGACTTTAAATTAGTTAAAGAAGTTAATAAAGACGGTAATATGTTTATGGAAGAAGTTACAGATAAAGAAACAGTTACGATTATTCTTAAACATTTAGGCCTTTTAGAAGAGTAGAATATAATTCTGCTTTTTTTTTATTGATTTTTTTGATATAATACTAGTGGAGGCTAGGTATTATGAAAGAGTTTTATAAATTAGATGTTGAAGATATTTATAGAGAATTAAAGTCATCAGAAAATGGTTTGAAAAGTAAAGAAATTGGAAATAGAATAGTTACTTATGGGAAAAATAAATTAGATGTTAAAAAAAGAAAGTCTAATTTTATTAAGTTTTTAGAACAGTTTAAAAATTTAATGGTCATTATCTTAATTATTACTTCAATAATTTCTTTTGTGGTTGCTTATTATGAAGGCGAATCTATGGTAGAAGGCTGTATAATACTAGGTATTGTTGTTTTAAATGCTATTCTTGGATATGTTCAAGAAGCAAAGGCTGATAAAGCAATAGATGAATTAAAAAAAATGGCTGTTCCTGATGTTAAGGTAAAGAGGGATAACAAGCTAGAAATTATAAATATAGAAGAAGTTACGGTTGGAGATATTATTGTCTTAGAAGCTGGTGATTTTGTTCCAGCTGATGCTAGAATAATTTGGGAAGCATCTTTAAAAGTAGAAGAGGCATCTTTAACTGGTGAATCTGGTTCTGTTGAAAAAGAATGTAGTGTTTTTACAGAAGATGTTGTTATAAATGAAAGAAAGAATATGATTTTTTCAGGTAGTAATGTTGTCTATGGTAAATGTGAAGCTATTGTTGTAGCAATTGGCATGAATACAGAACTAGGAAAAATTGCTAAAACTCTATCAGAAACTGAAAATATTGATACCCCATTACAAAAAAAGATAAACAATATTAGTAAAATTTTATCTATTATTGTAGGAGTTATAGTTTTAATTATGCTTGTAATAGGAATTGTAAATGGTGATGATTTATTGCATGTTTTTATTATTGCTATTTCATTAGCAGTTGCTGCAATTCCAGAAGGGTTGCCTGCTGTTATTACAGTTATATTATCACTAGGAATGACCAAATTAGCTAAACGAAAAGCTGTCGTTAGAAAAATATCTTCTGTTGAAACTTTAGGTAGTACAGAGGTTATATGTAGTGATAAAACGGGAACTATTACGAAAAATGAAATGACAGTTAGAAGTTTGTACTTTAATGGGAAAGTAGTGGACAAAACCGATTCAGATTTACTTAATAAAGTTTTGTTATTTTGTAATGATGTTGTAAAACAAAAAACTTATATAGGCGATCCGACAGAAGTAGCTTTATATAAATATGTTGAAAAGGTTGCAACTATAAAGAAATATTCAAATGCGAAAAGAATATACGAATTCCCTTTTGATTCTGAACGCAAGTTAATGTCTACAATTTATGATGACGATGGGTGTTTTGTGTATGTAAAGGGTAGTTCAGAATATTTATTAACTAAATGTACTAAATATTATTTAAATGATAAAGAGGTCAAGTTGACTGATAAGCATATTGAGACTATTAAAGAAGAAGAAATAAACTTATCTAATAAAGCTTTACGTGTTTTAGGTTTAGCTTATAAAAAAACAACTAAGAAAAAAGAATATGATATTAAAGAAATAGAGAATGATTTAGTATTTATTGGTTTAGTAGGAATGATAGACCCACCACGTGAAAATGTTATAGAATCAATCCAAACTTGTTATCAAGCTGGGTTAAAAGCTGTTATGATTACAGGGGATAGTTTAAATACAGCTTTGGCAATTGCTAAGGAAGTAGGAATCTTTAAAGATGGCGATAAGTATATAGAAGGCAAAGATTTAGAAGCATTAACTGATAAACAGTTAGAAAAAAAAGTTAATGAATATAGTGTATATGCAAGAGTTACACCAGAACACAAACTTAGAATAGTTAAAGCTTGGCAAAAAAACGGTAAAGTTGTGGCCATGACCGGTGATGGTGTGAATGATGCGCCAGCTTTAAAAATGTCTGATGTTGGTGTAGGAATGGGGATAACAGGAACAGAAGTATCTAAAAATGTTTCTGACATAGTTTTATTGGATGATAGTTTTAGTACAATTGTTGTTGCTGTTGAAGAAGGCAGAAATATTTATGAGAATATTAGAAAAGCTATTTCATATTTGCTAACCGCTAACATCGCAGAAATTATAATTGTATTTATAGCTATGTTATTGGGTGAAACAATTTTTTTACCAATTCATTTACTTTATATAAATTTGGTTACTGATTCCTTACCAGCGATTGCTTTGTCATTTGAGAAGAATGATAAAGATATAATGAAAAGAAGTGCCAGAAAAAATACTGGAAGTATATTTACACCGTTTTTAACTTGGAAAATAGCATCTTCTTCTGTTATAAAAGGTATATCGGTACTAGGAGTATATTTTATATCTTTACACATATTTGGGGCGAATAAAGGTACTACAATGGCCTTCTTAGCTTTAATTTTATTAGAGATGACTTATGCAATTTCATGTAAAAACTTATTTAAATCAGTATTTAATAAAGAAATATTTTCAAACAAATACATGAATTTATCAATGATAATTTTGATAATAATTCAGTTACTAGTGTTTATGACCCCGATATCTTCTTGGTTTGAAATTGTGCCGCTATCATTTATAGAAATAATGTTTATATTCTTATTTGTTATAGTAGTATTTGCGCTTGATCAAGTATTAAAGCCATTATTTTATAAATTGTTTAAAGACTAGTAATATAATTTTGCTTAATACGAAGGGATTATAATTGCTTATATGTCTAAACAAATATGATAGTTTTTTAAAATCAATGGAATAAATCATATTATAGAAGATAAAACAACTTATTAAAAATAATAACAAAAAATCACCTATAACATATAGTAATATAGGTGATTTTATTATGAATACACAATACAAAATAGTTATAGACCCAGGACATGGTAAAGAGGTATATCCCCAAAAAGAGAACTTTTGTAAAATATAAAA
>CAYJPP010000036.1:0-11261 GCA_964372175.1 uncultured Muribaculaceae bacterium | reverse complement strand
CCTGTGACCCCACGCTTATCAAGCGTGTGCTCTAACCAACTGAGCTACAGGCCCAAAAACTTAAAACGCTATTTAATTATATACTATTTAAAAACTTATTACAATAGTTTTTTGAAAAAAAGTTTAATTTTTTTTATTTTTTTACTATTTTAAAGAAATAATTAAATAATTTTTTTGAATTTTCATCATCTGTTGATTCTGGATGCCATTGAACACCTATAAAAAACAACTTATTTTTATCTTCAATAGCTTCTATAACATCACTAGTAGCTGATACATCAAGTTTTGTTGTATCTAAGCAATAGCTATGTCTGCTATTAACTGTTATTAATTCGTTTTTTAAAATGCTATACAATTTTGAATTTCTATTTATCATAATATCATGTACATAATATTCATCCGAACTATGTGATATATTATTATTTTTTATAACCCCATTAAACGCACAACCCATTGTTTGATGCCCTAAACAAATACCTAATGTCGGAATATTATTTTCATACAAATATTTAATAACATGAATATCAAAATTTTTAATTTCGCTCCCACCTTGAAAGATGAAACCAGCGCACATATCAATTAATGGTTGTTGTTTAATAAATTCATCACTATTATCAAAATCCGCACATATACATAATGGATAACAACCATAGTTATAAATTGTTTTAATAATTTCTTCATTAAAATCAGAAAAATTTCTACTTCTTGTTTGTCTTCGTCCTATTATTCCTATAAATTTCATATCAATCACCTATATATAGTATACGTATTTATCATAAATATGTAAATATTTAAATATTATATAAAAGGAGGTTATATGAAAAAGAAGTATATTTTTCCCTTAATATTATTAAGTAGTATTTTAATAGGTGGATTATTAGGCATTATTTTTGGTGAAGATATAAAAATAATTAAACCATTTGGAGATATATTCTTGAATCTATTATTTACAATAGTTGTTCCACTTGTATTTTTCACTTTATCTAGTAGTATTGCTAATATGAGTAATTTAAAGAAACTAACAAAAATTTTGAAAAGTACATTTTTGGTTTTTGTTTTAACTAGTGTAATAGCTGCGATCTTTATGCTTAGTGTTGTTATATTAACTGATCCAGCTAGTGGTGCGAATATAGTATTAGAAAATACTACTGAAAATGAAGTGAATATTGGACAACAAATTGTTAAAGCATTAACTGTTACTGATTTTAAAGATTTATTATCAAAAAGTAATATGTTACCACTTGTTATATTTTCTTGTTTATTTGGTATAGGGGTTTCTTTAATAGGGGATAAAGGAAAAAAAATAGCAGAATCGTTAAATAGTTTGTCTTTGGTAATGATGAAATTAATAAAAATAGTTATGTATTATGCGCCTGTTGGACTATGTGCTTATTTCGCAACATTAGTGGGTGAATTTGGACCTAACTTAATTGGGAGTTATGCTAAGAGTATGGCTTTATATTATGGTATGTGTGTACTTTATTTTTTAATATTTTATACATTGTATACTTATTTAGCAAAAGGTAGGAGAGGTGTTAAGATATTTTATAGAAATATATTTTCCCCTTTGATAACATCTTTATCTACTCAATCTTCCTTAGCTAGTTTACCTGTTAATTTAGAAACAACTAAAAATATGGGAATATCACATGAAGTAAGAAATGTTTCTCTACCATTAGGGGCGACTATGCATATGGAAGGTTCTAGTATGGGAGCAATTCTTAAAATATCCTTTCTATTTAGCATATTTGGGATGAGTTTTACAGGTCTAGATACTTATTTAATAGCTATATTAATAGCAGTTTTATCAGCGGTTGTTATGTCTGGAATTCCAGGTGGAGGAATGATAGGTGAAATGTTGATAGTTTCATTATATGGGTTCCCATTAACTGCATTTCCTATAATTGCAACTATTGGGTGGTTAATTGACCCACCAGCTACTTCATTAAATGTTTGTGGGGATGTTGCAAGTAGTATGATGATTGAAAAAATGGTTGAATAACTGTTTTTTTTTGGATTTGACAATAAATATATTTGTGTTACAATATCAGTGTTATAAAACAAGGGGGGAAAAATTTATGACAAAAAAAGAAATGTTTAATAATTTATTGAAAAATGTAGGAATAGTAAATGAAGGATCTATATGCCATTATAATTCAGGAGAATTATACGAAAGTATGATAATATCAGAATTAACACTGTTTAAAAATGCATATGAAGGTGATATGGATGACATTGCTAGTAGAAAAAAATATAGCAGAAAGTTGCATTCCGATTTATATTTACCAATGATTGATTTATTTAGTACATTTAAGCCACCATTAATCGTCGAAGAAACCTTTAAAGGAAAAGATGGATATCAATCTGGTAAATCTAGACATTTTTATCACTTTCATACATTTGCAAAAGAAGATAGAAAAGAAAGACTTGCAGATGAAATAAAATTATATATTCCAGTTAAATTTGATGCTATTGGTGAAGTTACTAAATATATTATACAATTTTTATTAGATAATAAAATTGAAGGATATGCTAAATTTTCAGAAGTGGATAGAACAGATAGCCTTGTTGTTCGTGTTATGAACTTAGAAGATGCTAGAAAATTGGTAGATTTTATAAATAATTCAAAAGAAATAGTAAAATATAGTAAGGAAGCAATCCCTAGCTGTATGAGTGAAGGCATAGTATCGCTGGCAAAAGATTGTTCAGAGTCATACAATGCTCATATTAGTGAATTAGTTTATGAATATATTAGATTAAAAAAGTTTAAAGAAGAAGATGTTAATGTTGACGAATTTATTCAGTTTGTTGAAGCAAAATTACTGGATACAGAAGATAAACCATACAATAAAGATATTAAAATATTGTTTTTAAAAGTTTTAGAAGGTGTGACTGGATTTGATAATTTTGAAAATATAGTTACAACAGAATTAAACATTCCATCTAAAAAAATAGTAAAATAGTCAAAAGACTATTTTTTTATTGATATTTGATAATTGTGATGATATAATTTTTATAAGGTAGGAGTTAATATGGAAAATAAAACTATAACAATTAAGAAATCTTTAAAGAGTTTACAAAATTTAAAATACTATTTTGATATACCGGAAGAATTCAAATTTTTTCAAAACTTAGAAAAATTATACAACATTATTGAGAGCGATAGTACATCTAAGGATTTAACAAATAAAGGATATTATTACGATGAAACAATTAGTTTAGAAGATAATGTTGATTTATTTAACGATAGATTTACTGATATTTCTATTAAACTTACATATCTTTCATATTTATTATTTGAATATTTTAGAGAAATAATTTGGTTTATTGTAGTTGAAAAAGGGAATGAAAGTTTGAAAAAAACATTAAGTGAGATGTATGATATTAATATATTTGAAGAAGCATCTAATGTAATTAATGAGGTTATAAAAGAATGTGAACTAGCTGCTGCTAATAAAGGTATGTTTGAAGGTACTAAAAAACAAGTTCTTTTTTACGGCAATCATGTTAAACATGATTTGATTAATTTAAGTAAACATGACATTCCAGCTACAATAAGGAAAATTCGAAATATGGCTAATGAAGAAGGTGAAGCGAATAGGATATTTCTTGAAAAATTAAATCGCATAGTAAGGTATAAATTGCAAAGAATTCATATTGGGAAAAAACACCGACTTATATTTTTAGAACAAGGAAATTTATTTATTGTCTTAGGGGTAGCACTTAAAACTGGTGAGTCAGTAGATTACAATAAGTATACTGGATTATTTAGCCAAGGTGGTGCAACAAAATTTAACCGATTTTTAATAGATGCCAAAGAAGGTAAAATAGATTTTGATAAACAACAAGAGTATGTAGATATTTTAGATCCAAAAGAAACTGAGAAAACTTTATAACATTTTAATATAGGTATTTATTATCTATATTTTTTAATGTATAATTATATAAGAAAAGAGGTAATTATGATATTAGGATGTCATGTATCATTTAAAAGTGATACACAATTAATAGGAAGTGTGAAAGATGCATTAAGTTATGGTGCGAATACATTCATGTTTTATACGGGCGCACCCCAAAATACAATGAGAAAAGAATTAGATGATATAAAAACAAAAGAAGCGCTTGAATTAATGAAAGATAAAATAGATATAAACAATATAATTGTTCATGCTCCTTATATAGTAAATTTAGCAAATGGTGATCCTTTTGCTTATGAATTTTTACAAAAAGAAATAAATAGAGTAAAACAATTAGGGATGAAATATTTAGTGCTTCATCCAGGTAGCTTTGTTAAATTAACAAAAGAAGAAGGTATTAAAAATATAATAACTGGTTTAAATAGTATTGATAATAAAGGTGTTATTATATGTTTAGAAACAATGGCTGGAAAGGGTACAGAAATAGGGAGAAACTTTGAAGAAATAAAAGAAATTATTTTAGGGGTTAATTATGAATTAGGTGTTTGTTTAGATACATGTCACATTAATGATGCAGGATATGATTTAAATAATTTTGATAATATTTTAAATGAATTTAATAATATTATTGGGTTAAAATATTTAAAATGTGTGCATATTAATGATAGTAAGAATAGTATTGGAATGAAAAAAGATAGACATGAAAATTTTGGGTTTGGACATATTGGATTTGATAATTTAATTAATATTATTTATCACGATAAATTAAAAGATGTTCCTAAAATTTTAGAAACACCATTTATAAGTGGAGAAAAAGGATCTTATCCTCCTTATAAACTTGAAATAGAAATGATTTTAAATAAAACATTTAATGAAAATCTACTTAATGACGTAAAAAGTTACTATAACGATTTTTAAATTGTATATATAAATTTTCTATTCTTTGGTATTGTTCAGGTTTTAGTTTTGCTTTTAAGTCATCTAAGACTACCCTAGGATTACCATATAAAATAGTACGCCAATTGTTTTTTATATGGTAATATATTAAAGAAACATCCTTGTTTTCTAAGGAAACTCCATTTGAAGTAGCAAATGATTTAATATCGTCTTCACTTATTCTAGTTATATAGTCTTGAATTAATTTATCCATAGTTCACCTCTATATAGTATATAATTTACGGAGGAATTTATGAAAAAATATTATAAAAAGATTTACAATGTCCCTCATATAAAAAAACATAATATAAAACATATTGTAAAAAATAGATATAATGTTTTAATGTTTGCCGTTTTTTTTATCTTTTTTATTTTAACTATTGGTTTAATTAATGTTCAAATTGTTAAAAGTGATTACTATGAAAACAATCTAAAAAATTTAACTAAAAACATTATCTATTCTACTAGTACTCCAAGAGGGAGAATATATGATAGAAATGGTAAAATTATAGTTGATAATGAGGCGGTTAAAGCTATTTACTATAAAAAAGATGTCAGTGTATCAAGAGCAGATGAAATAAACATGGCTTATCAAGTTGCTTCTATGATTGATTTAGATTATAGTAATTTAACAGAAGCGAAGTTAAAACAATTTTATGTTTATAAAAATTTTGAAGATACTAAAAATTTAATAACTGATGAAGAATGGATTTTATATGAAGAACGAAAATTAAGTAATGATGATATTAACAACTTAAAATTAGAAAGGATAGATATTAGTATCTTAGAATCTTTAACTAGTGTTGATAGATTGGCAGCCTATATTTATACATTGATGAATACTGGATATAGTTACGACGATAAAGTTATAAAAAAATATAATGTGACAGAAGAAGAGTATGCTAAAATAGCTGAAAACGCGAATATTTTAACAGGATTTTATGTAAGGTTAGATTGGGAAAGAGTTTATCCTTATGGTGATGTGTTTAGAAATGTTTTAGGTGATATTTCAACAACTGAGACTGGGTTACCTTATGAGTTAAAAGATCATTATTTAAACTTAGGTTATAGTTTAAATGATAGGGTTGGAATTAGTTATTTAGAATATCAATATGAAAGTATTTTAAAAGGAACCAAAACGGCTTATGAAATTTTAGATGATGGTAGTAAAAAGATTATTGATGAGGGTTCAAGAGGAAATGATATTGTTTTAACAATTGATATTGAACTTCAACAACAAATCGAACAAATTTTGGTTGAAGAAATAATAAATGCTAAGGAAGATGCTAATAGTAATTATTATGATAAATCTTTTGTTATAATTAGTGATCCTAATAATGGTGAAATATTAGCGATGGCATCAAAACAAGTTGTAGAAGAAAACGGAGAGTATAAGGTTTATGATTATACTATTGGTGTTATAAATCATGCTGTAACAGTAGGGTCTGCCGTTAAAGGTGCGTCTCATATAGCCGGTTATAACAATGGGGCATTACAAATAGGGGAAGTTAGAAGTGATACTTGTATAAAAATAGCTGCAACCCCTGAGAAGTGCTCATTTACTAATTTAGGTTATACTAGTGACATAACGGCTTTAAAATATTCTTCAAATGTTTTTCAATATAAAACAGCTATTAATCTAGGTAAAGGTATATATTCTTATAATCAGCCGTTAAGTATTGATACTAATGCTTTTAACTTATATAGAGATACATTTTCCCAATTCGGACTAGGTGTGTTAACTGGAATTGATTTACCAAATGAAGCAATCGGTTATCAAGGAAACAGTACTTTATCTGGTCATTTATTAGATTTTTCAATTGGGCAATATGATAATTATACGCCGATTCAAGTTAGTCAATATATTAATACTATTGCTAATGGCGGATATAGAGTTGAGCCTAAGTTGTTAAAAGCAGTTTATAAACCAACTTCTGAGGCATTAACTGAGATTTTATATGAAACAAAAACTAATGTTTTAAATAAACTAGAAACAGATGAAGTTTATTTAAATAGAGTTAAAGAAGGATTTAGAGAAGTTATGACTACTTCTGGAAGTGGTGTTGCTTTTATTAATTCGAAATATCAGGCGGCTGGTAAAACGGGAACAGCTGAAAGTTTTAAAGACATAACAGATGATGGAACAATTGATATAGCTACTATGTCAAATTCCTTTGTAGCATATGCTCCATATGATAACCCAGAGGTATCATTTACTGTAATTTCGCCTGATGTTTACTATAATGAAGGGCGTGGTTCTTATAGAACACCAGTAAATCGTAAAATTTCTTATAGAATTTCAGAAAAATACTTTGAATTATACAAATAATTTGTTATAATGTTATAAGTATTTGTTAAGGAGGGAAATTATGGCAAAAAAAGGCGAAGCTAGACAAGGCATAACTTTACAATGTACAGAATGTAAAAATGAAAATTATCGTTCAGAAAAAAATAAAAAAAATACAACTGACCGTATTGAAATTAATAAGTATTGTAATAAATGTAGAAAAACTACTTCTCATAAAGAGAAAAAATAAGGAGATAAATTATGTTTAATATTAATGACATTAAAAATGGAGTTACATTCGTTTTTGAAGGTAATATTTATCAAGTTATTGAATTTTTACACGTGAAACCTGGTAAGGGTAGTGCGTTTTTAAAAACAAAATTGAAAAATTTAAGAACAGGTTCAAATATTGAAAAAACATTTAATACAAACATTAAATTGGAAAAAGCAATGATTGATAAACAACCAATGCAATTTTTATATGATACAGGGGACATGTGTAATTTCATGAATATGGAAACATATGAACAAATTGAATTAGATAAAAAACAAATTGGTGAGGATTGTAAATATTTAAAAGAGAGTTTAGATGTTGAAGTAAGTTTTTATCAAGGAGAATTATTAGGTATGATTTTACCTGAAAAAGTTACTTATGAAGTAACTGAAACTGAACCAGCTGTTAAAGGTAATACAACTAATAATGCTCAAAAAGAAGCAACATTAGAAAATGGGTTAACAGTAAAAGTTCCTTTATTTATTGAAACAGGTGAAAAAATAGTTGTTTCAACAAGTACTGGTAAATATGATTCAAGAGCATAATTTTATGCTTTTTTTATTGACTTTATAATATTTAGGTGTATAATATTTTCAAGGAGGTTATTATGAGTAAAGAAAGTATTACAGAAAAAGAATTTGAAAAATTAAAAAAGAAAGAAAGATCTAAGTATTTTAGGCTAGATGAAGTTATTAGAGTTTTAGACAAAAAATCAGGTGAATATAAATTATGTTATGTAGATAAAAGCAGATGGCGAGGAAATAAAAAAGTTTTTGAAATCACACCAAATAAACATGAACGTATAGCCAAAGCATATGTAATTGGTACGGGGTGTGACTGGGAAGCATCAAGATTTTTTAATCGCGATTTTTTCTCAGCATATAAACTTGGATGGCGAACAGGTGTTGGATTCACTAAGCATGGTAAATTTAAAATTGACAAAAAAGAAGGCTGGGATTTACTTAGTAATATATCAATGTATTCTTTTTTATCTTCTAAAAAATACCACCATCAAGACGTTCTTTTAGAACTACTTAGACAGGATAATATTAGAAGATTGAAAGAAATTAAAAAAGATTTGGTAGAAGAACGTGAATCATTAAAAAGCAAACTGAAAAAAACTGCAAAAAAGCAAGCTAAAAAAGAAGAAGACATAAAGTCTGCATTAAAAAACGCTGAAAAAGAACTTGAACGTGTAGCTGAACAAGAATCAAAAACTAATAAAGTTAAAGTACATACTAGAAAGTAGTTATAAGTATAAGAGTGTAAAACTCTTTTTTTTTAACCAAAATAAGTGTATAATAAAAATGGTGATTATATGAGATTTGAACCTGATATTAATATTGGATTAACTAATGAACAAGTTAATTTAAGAGTTTTAGAAAAACTAGATAATGAAGATATGAGTGTTAAGACTAAAACAATTCCTAATATTATTTTTGATAATTTTTTTACGTTATTTAATGTTGTAAACTTAATATTAGGGTTAGCTGTTTTTTATGTAGGATCATATCGTAATTTATTATTTTTAGGTGTAGTAGTATGTAATGTTTTAATAAGTACTATTCAAGCGATTAGGTCTAAAATAATTGTTGACAAATTATCTGTTTTATCAAGTAATAAAGTAAGTGTTCTTAGAGAAGGGAAACTAGCTAGTATTGATGTTTCTAAAATTGTTTTAGATGATATTATTTATTTAAAGGGTGGGAATCAAATAGCAGCTGATTGTATTATAAAAGAGGGAACTGTTGTTTTAGATGAATCTTATATAACTGGTGAGAGTGATAATATAACTTATAAAGAAGGTGATTTATTAAAATCCGGTAGTTTTGTTATAAGTGGGAATTGTAAAGCAAAGGTAGAACATGTTAGACTAGATAATTATGTTTCTGTAATAAGTAATGGGGCTAAATATATTAAACCTATTAATTCTATTTTATTAAACACTATTAAAAAAATAATAAAATATATTTCTATTTTAATTTTCCCTATTGGTTTATTTTTCTTTTTAAATCAGTATAGTCTTGATAAAAATTTAACTGATGCTGTTTTAAATACAGTTGCGGCTTTAATTGGAATGATACCATCAGGATTAGTATTATTAACAAGTACTGTTTTAGCTATATCTGTAATAAGGTTATCGAGATTAAATGTTTTAGTTCAAGAACTTTATTGTATTGAAATGTTAGCAAGAGTTGATACTATTTGTTTTGATAAAACAGGGACTATAACAACTGGGGAATTGGAGTTAATTGATGTTGTTTTATTTAATGAAATAAACTTAGAAGAGATAATGGGCAACTATATTAATGCTGTTGGTATTGAAAATAATACTATACAAGCATTAAGTAAAAAGTATAAAAAAAGAAGTGGTTTAAAAGTTAATAATATAACACATTTTTCATCTACTATTAAATATAGTAGTGTTGAGTTTTTAAATGATATTTATAAACTAGGCGCACCAGAAGTTCTTTATAAAAAAATAAAAGAAATTGATGTTATTCAAAAAGAAAATAGAGTTTTGTTATTAACTAAGAATGACAAGCCTATGGCTTATTTTGTATTTAGAGATTATATAAAAAAATCAGCTTATAAAATGTTTGAATATTTTAAGAAACAGGAAGTTGATGTTAAAATAATATCAGGAGATAATTGTAAAACTGTATCTAATGTAGCTAATGAAGTAGGAATAAGTGTTAAAGGTGTTGATGTATTTGAAACAAAAATAACTGAAAAATTAGTACTTCATAATAATGTTTTTGGAAGAGTTAGCCCAGAAGGTAAGAAAAAAATAATTGAAATCTTACAAAAAAATGGCCATTTTGTAGCCATGGCCGGTGATGGGGTTAATGATGTTTTAGCTTTAAAACAGGCAGATTGCAGTATAACAATAGGATTAGGCACTGATATGGCTAAGAACATTAGTCAGTTAGTTTTATTAGATTCAGAATATTCTGCCATTAGTTCTATAATAAATGAGGGGAGAAGAACGGTTAATAATATTGAAAGAAGTGCGACTTTATTTTTGTCTAAAAATATTTCAATAATGTTATTATCTTTTATATTTATATTTGTTAATTTTACATATCCTTTCCAACCCATTCATTTATCTTTAACTAATTTTTTTACAATTGGTGTTCCATCATTTATATTAGCGTTAGAATATAACAATAAAAAAATAAAAGGTAATTTATTGGTTAATATTTTAAATAAATCACTTCCGACTGCTTTAATTGTTATAATGAATGTTATATTAGTTGTTGTAATTGGTAATATGTTTAATTTAGAAGAACAACAAATATCAACTCTAAGTGTTATATTACTAGGATACACAGGCTTTTTATTATTATATAAATTAAGTCTTCCTTTTAATAAATTAAGAATAGTTTTAATAACTAGTTTGATTTCTTTATTTTTAGTATTAGCTATTATATTTAATGAGTTTTTTATATTGACTTTATTTGATTTTAAAATGCTTATTATGACAAGTGTGTTAATATTATTATCAACAATTTTATTTACAGTATTAGTTAAATTATTTTCTAAATTTATAAAAGATAAGTTATAATTTTGTTTTAAAAGAATTAATAGAAAGGATAGGCAAAATACTAATTAAACAACTTTAAAATATTAGAGTTGTTTAATTATGTATAATTTATAAATAAATATTGACTAATGACTATATTTATTATAAAATATAATTGTACATGAGAGAAGGAATACTTGGTTCTTGTATACATATATTTTAATATGGACCCGTGGCCAAGAGGCTAAGGCATTGGACTGCAACTCCACGATCACCGGTTCGACTCCGGTCGGGTCCTCCAATGACGAATCTGTTCGGAAA
>CAYJPP010000035.1:0-11356 GCA_964372175.1 uncultured Muribaculaceae bacterium | reverse complement strand
ATTGTCAAATCATTTTCTATAATATAATGAATTTCACTATTTTTTACATATTCATTTAATTGCTTTGGTTTAATTACTAAGTCATTTAAATTATTTATATCGATCCAAAATAATTTAACTTTTTCATTATCTAAATTTACCATTTCTTGCAATTCAATTAAATCTGCAATAACAATCTCATAAGTGAACAAAATTTCATGAAAATTTTTAAAGTTGTAATTGAAAAAATTTTCAGAAATTGAATTTAACTTTAAATCTTTTTTATCAACATCAATCCCAATCTCTTCTTTAATCTCACGTTTAACAGCTTGAATAGAATTTTCACCTAATTTAACTCTTCCCCCAGGTAAACTATAAAAACTATTATCTTCATTTTTCTCTAGTAATATATTATTTTTTTGTTTGATAATAAATGCAACTCTATAATTAAATTTATAATTTTCTTGTTTATAAGTTATATCTGTCATATATTATCCTTTCTAAAAGTTAATTGTTTTTTCAATACCATGTCTACATCATTGTTTTTTTCACTTTGTGCATTAATTTGATTTAGCAAACTATGTAAGTCTCCACTCAAATTGTAGTAACACGGCATACTATTAATTGTATCAATAATTTTCATTCTTTTATTATATGTATTTTCATCATCAAATGATGGTATAAATCCTATTGGATGTCCCATTTTATCAATGAAAGTGGCAGCACTACCTCTAATATGAGAGGATATATTGGAGTACAGTATAAAATTATTTCTCCAATTATCACCTGGTGTAATACTTAAATCATTTCTTGAATTAATCACTTTAATAGTATATATTCTGTCAATTTTTTTAGGATTATAACATTCTTTAACCCCAATTTCATTTGCTTGAACATTTATTTTATAATTCCATTGATCATTAGAAATACCATCAAATAAACTCTTTAACATTGGCATATTTTGTTTAACAGAAGTATATCTTAGATTAATGAATTTTGTTCCACCATAAGCAAATAATTTATCTGCTTCTAATCCAATTAATGTCATGTCATTGCTTATTAGCTCATACCCATGCTCTAAACACAAATTTATAGCAACAGACGTCTTTCCAGCACCAGAATCTCCCAATATCAAAATTGTGTCATCATCTTTAGTCAAACAGGCTGAATGACATAAACATTTTCCATCTAATCCAAAATAATATTCAAAAAAATGATATCCTAAGTATAAAATTATTGATTCAGTTAAATTTTCAAAAGGATATGAAACAATCATTTTGTTGTTTATTATTTCAATGTTCCTACTATTAAATTTATTGTTATATACTACTTCAGGTAAATTTATATTCTCTTGATATTCTAAAACATTCGCATTGAATAATTCCATTTTATGCTTATGTTCTTCAAAATATTTTTTTAGAGGTACATCACTAGTATAATTCACAATCACACCAAAACTTTCAATAGCAAATTTTTCTATCATTTAACACCTAAATTAAATTTTTCCTTTCTATTATTTTTTCTAGAAACTTTTCATTAAACTCTGATTTTATGATTTTTTCTACGTCTTCTCTTTTCACTTCGTTGTCAACACTTAAATAAAATACAAAAGGTTCAAAAATAGACCCTCTATTTCTAGTCAAACAATAAATCATAGCATTTACGCCCAATTGTTCATGAAGTTTTTTAATCGTTTCATTTTGCATAAAGCTGACTACTCTTCCTGTATGGTATCTTACATTTTTACCACATGCAGCTTCCATAGTGTGATGCCTAAAAGTTGAAATCAGTCCTTGAGCATTATTTCCTCTACCTACAACTCCTTCTTCACCACATTCTATACAACTTCCTTTAAGCAGAGAATAGTTTCTATAACTATAATCTGGCAACCTATTAATTTCAATCTTGAAAGTATAATTTCTAGGATTTTCTATTGTTTCTGCTTTTTTTGTTAATAACAATTCATATTTTTTAATAATTTCTACATATTCACTTTCTGATTTATATTTATCTTTAAATACAGGCAAACACATAGTAACTGTTATTTCAGAAGATATTCTTGATACCATTATCTTTATATCTTGACCAATATCTTTAAAGTTTGGTGTAGGGTATCCAAGTTCATTATGAGTATAAAAAAAACCTTCTAGCTCTAATGCTAATTTTTCACAAAAAGTGTGTCCCAAATAAGCAATACATAGCGATGTATCTGCAGCAAAAAGCTCTTTTGCATCAGGCACATCGGAAATGCTTTTTGGAGTATACCAATTTTCACGCTTCGAAAATTGTGTACAGTTTATATTAATTGCTAAGTCATTATCAGGATTAATTCGTGGCATCACACTACTAATATAAGATTTTATAATAGGCGTAAATAAAGCTTCTAAGTCGATTTTCTTGTTACCGAATTGATTAGAACAACGTCCATTTAGATCAATTCTAATTTTGTTCTTACAAATAATCTGAGCCTTTTCTAACAAAAATAAGCCTGCACCAATATATAATTTATCCAAATTATGGTGAAGCACAAAACCAAATTCTTTTATACAATACTCTGAATAAACTCTTGAACATTCTTCTGCTAATTTATCGGCTAAAGTATCTGGATGTCCAACTCCCTTTCTTTCAACTATTTCTAAAAAATTATTTTCTGGATCTTGATAATCTTTTTTAATTATTAATTTCATTTTTTCCTCCAACATAGTTCATAAAGTTTCTTAATTCTTCTTCACATTTTGATGAACTCTTATTTTTATACTTTTTCCAAAAACTAAAACTTCTACAAATAAATGCTTTTTCTATTTCATTTATTCGGTTATCATCTATACTTGTAATGTTATTAATTAGGTATAATAATTTTTCCATCCATATTGTTCTAATTGAATCATAATTATCATTAATAGATAATGATTTGATATAATCATTATATTTTATTTCGATATTGTTATAAAAGTTGCATTTACGTTTAATTGTGATACTATTATAATACTCATATTCATTATTAACAATCTTAGCACCGTAAATTCGGTAACTTTCAATTACACCAATAAGTACATTGCGAAATATTTTTTCCATTTTCATATAACTAGGTGCATGAACTTTCTTTCCTAATTTTACTTCTTTAATAGAAAGATTGTTCATAATTGCACTAATAACCATAAAAATATCAATTCCATATAATTTAATGTGCGTAGTGAACTTATTTTTTAGTATTTCATTGATATATTTTATATCAAATCCATAATCTCCTCCGATTGCTTGTCTCAAAACATAACCATAAAGAGAATGTAAAACAGGCAATACAAAATGATTAGTAGTATTACCTTCAAATCTACTTCTCTTATATAATGGACAAACAAAATTAGCTCCCGATTCAAGTTGAACAATTATCTTTTTTATCCAATTTTTTTTGAATGATTTCAAATCTGAGTCTATTGTTATTGCATAATCAATTTGTTCTTTTTGACAAAATATTAGGAAATTATAAATATTTTCTCCTTTACCTTTTTTTTTCAGTAACTAGCGATATTTTACTATGCTTTGTGTTAACCTGATTAAACAACAAATTGGTTTTGTCAGAACTATTATTATCGGCATTAATTATAACGGAAACGTACTTATTGTCAAGTTCTTTAAGAGCATAATCAATTTGCTTTGTTATTTCCTCTATGTTCCCTGCTTCATTATAACTGGGTAAACAAACTGCTATCTTTTTGATTGATAATCGCCTCCTTAATAATTTATATTATATTATAGAAAATATAAACCGTCAATATCAACCATCTATTTCCTAAACATATAATTTTAAAATGAAAAAAGGATTTAATATCCTTAGTATGTGGTTAAATATTTATTTACATAAGTGTAGTCAGCCTCTATATGTAGTATTTTACCAGGAATATAAAAATAGTCCTCCCTATTTAAATCAGAAACAAATTTAACTTTCTCTTCAAATTCTCTTTCTTCTATATCCTCAACATCAAATTTTTTTAAATCTTCAATTTCACTATCAGCTTTTAATCTAATGTTAATACCTTTTAAATAACATACATCATTGATAATATCAGTTATTTCAAATACAGTATCATTGTTATATGAATTTCTAGTAACTAAATCGCCTATTTCAAATTCCATTATAATCACCCAATTAAGTATATGAAAAGAAATCAAAATTTATTCAAATTATTTTTCTAAACAGTATATAATCTTTATAAAAATAACATTTACTTTTACGCAAATGTTATTTATTTAATAACCAATCAAGTACATATATCTGTTTTATCCCATTATGAGATATTACAGGACCATCATCCATGGTTAGTAAAAATTTTTGATTATGATTATTTACACTATTTAATGGTTCTAGTTCACGAGCTAACGTTCCCTCATTTTCAACGGTATAAGAAACTTGATAATATTCTTCTAAACCATTTTCACCTATTGCAATGAAATCAACCTCTAAATCTCCTACTTTTCCCACATAGACTTGATATCCTCTACGTTTCAGTTCTAAATATACTATATTTTCTAATATATGTCCTCTATCAACTTTTTTCTCACCAAGCAAATAATAACGAAGTCCAATATCACTTATATAGTACTTATATCCACTCGATAAGTATTGCTTCCCTTTTATATCAAATCTTTCTGCTTTATATAAAATAAAACTTCCTAATAATAATTCTGAGTAACTTTCAATAGTAGGTACAGATATTTTTCGCCCTGCCGATGTCATTGCGTTTGCTATTTTAGTCGATGACGAAATATTTCCTATATTATCAAATATGAACTTAATTAAACTTTGGAGCATAGGCATATCTATTGTTGGTTTTCTAGTTGCTATATCTTTTAAAATTATAGAATTAAATATACCCTCTAAATAAATGTTTATTTCTTTTTTCGTTTCTAATTCAAGTGTATAAGGGAATGAACTATTTAAAATATAGTTTTTATATTTTTTTGCTAAGTCAGTTTCCCCAACTGCTGATATATATTCTTTAAATGACAAAGGCATCATTTTAACCTCAACATACCTACCTGAAAGAAGTGTTGCAAGTTCACCTGATAAAAGATATGCATTAGAGCCTGTAATATACAAATCAACATTTTTTTTAACGTATAATGAATCAACAGCCTTTTCGAAATCATTAACTCTTTGAACCTCATCTAAAAACACGTAATTTTTTTTATCTGAAATTAATCTTTTATTAACAAAATCATATAATTCATTATAATCATTTATATTGTTATATTCTCCATCTTCAAAATTTATTGATATAATTTGTTCTTTTTCAACTTTATTTTTTAGTAAATAACCCTGAAAAAGTTCAAATAACGTTGATTTCCCACATCTTCTAATACCTGTTATCACTTTTATTAAACCCTTATCCTTGAAACTTGTTAATATTTCTAAATATTCTGGTCTATTTATCATAATAATACTCTCCTTTAATTATAATTATACCTTATCAAATTATTTCTGTCATTTTTTGTTAAATGTAATTTACAAAATATAAAATTATTCTATTTTTGTAAAATTAAATTTACCTTTTTATTACAAACTACTAAAAAAATACCAATAAAGGTATTAAAACTAATCAGCTATAATTACAGTTACTATTTTATAAGTTGTGTTTATTTCACCACTACTATTATCACTAGCAGAATAAATTACTCTATATGTATTAGGATTACTAGTATCAATGCTAGCATATTCTACTTCACCTAATAAATACTGAATGTATACTTCACCACTATCTGATGTCGCACCAATTTCATTGTATTCATCACCAACAGATAAATATATAATACTATCAGTTGAAATAGTTATATGAGGCCCGTATTGATCAGATTGAAAGCCATTAACATCTTCGGTAATTACCTCATATATAAATTCATTATTAATATTGCTTATTTTAATTTCGGTTGTCGGACTAAATTGTTCGTTAGTTAAGGGATTAATGATGTTTTTTTCAATGTAATTTTCTTTTTTTAATGTTCCTAAACTAACACTAATAGAGCCAGAATCGGGTAATAAATCCAAATTATCATATGACCATTTCTCAGCTGTTCTTTTAATTTCTTCAAGCTGTAGTTCATATAAATTGTCTCTATTATCGCCTAATAAACTAGTTAAAATGGGGACAGTTAAAACACCGATTATTGCAATAATTATAACAACCGCTATTACTTCCGCTAATGTGAACCCTCTACTTTTCAATTAGTTCACTCAACTTTTTAACTTCTTTTTCATTAAATGGCTTTCTTAGAACACCTAAAATTTTATAGCTTTCCGCTTGTTGAATTATGCTTTCATCACCTATACCAGTAATTATAATAACAGGTATTTCAATATTGTTTTTTTTCATAAATTCTAAGACATTAAAACCATTTACATTAGGCATATTTAAATCTAAAAACATTAAATCTACTTTTTGGGTTAGACTGGAAATTGCTTGTTCGCCGTCAGTTGCAATAATAACTTCATGGGTTTTAGTAAATATATTATTTACAAACTTTCTAATGACCTCGGAGTCATCAACTATTAATATTTTTTTATCTTTACTTATCGTTGTTATTTCTTCTTTTATAATTTCAACACCTAAGTACTCGCTAATCATATTAATAACTTTTCTTGCTTCATTAACTAGACTATCAAAATTATCATATATATAATACATATTGTTAGCTTTACTTTGTAATTCATGTTCATATGAAAGCTCTGCTAATTTTTCAAAACCAAAATATTTCGCATCACTTTTTAATGAATGAACTTTAATAGCATAATTAGCCATATCAGCATTTTCTTTATATGATATAATATCAGCTAATTTTGTTTCTACCTCTCCATAGAATGTCTGTAACATTTCATTGTAGGTATCCATATCTCCAAAAATTTCTAAACTTTTTTCTAAGTTAACATTGTTTTTTCTTAAAACATCTATATCCTTCATAACATCACCCTAGTATAATTTTAACACATATTCTTTTAAAAAACTAGGAAAATAAAAAAAATCACAGTTTTTTTGCGATTTTTATTTTGCTTCTAGTTTTTCTAGTACTTCTTTTGTTACTTCAATAGCTTTTGTTTTAACTGCAGTTGCTGCTTTTTCTAAAACAGGAGTCCCTTTTTCAACCGCGTATTCAACTAATTCCTCAGCTTTTTTAGAAACTTGTTTAGCTTTTTTTTGCGCTATTTTTAAAACTTTTTCTTTATCTAAGTCTTCTAGTTCGGCTTTAATTTCATCTATTTTAAGTTCAACAGCCAACTTAACTTCTTCAATATCAATATCTTTAACTTTTGCAACTAACTCATCGATTTTTTGTTTTAACTCTCTTCTTGTCTCGCTACCTTTTTTAGGAGCAAACAAAACTCCTAAACCAGCACCAACTGCTAATCCTGCTATAAATTTTCCGAATCCTTTTTTATTACTCATCTTTATCACCTTTCTTTTTTTTAAATAAATTTAATATTCCATTACTTATAAATCCAACGATTCTATCACTCAAAGATGCAATGGTATCAGTTGCCATATCTACTAAGTCAAATGTTCCATTTAGTTTTTCCAGTTTATGATCAACATCATCTACAACTTTTTCGACCTTATTTAAAGTTTTTATAACTTTAATCATGGCTACAATAGTTGTTATTATTAATATAATCAAAAATACATAAATTATGATTACGAGTATATTATCTATATCCATTTACTCATCTCCTTTTTCATACATTGTATCAATTAAATTAAATATTTCACTCTCACTAATTGGTTGTTCGTTAACTGTATCTAAATCAATTAAATCTTCAAAAAATTCATGTTTAGGTTCATAATTATCATTTTCAAATAAATTAGATTCTAATTCATCTTCCAAAGTTCCATATGCTTTTTTACGAACATCATCAATCGTTATTCCAGAATTTATTTTATAAACAGATTCCATTTCATTTTTTTCAATTATATCTTCTTTGTTATAATTTTTATTTAAAACTCCATAAACAGGTGAAATAATCGGTGTGGGTTTAAACTTCTTTTCCTCACGAGGTATTATTTCTTTTTTGTAAGTTGTTTTAATTTCTGGCTTAGGCTTTGGTTTTTCAAATTCTTTAAAGTAATTATCATCAAAGAATATCGGTGTGGCCTTTTCTTCTTTAACCACAACTGGTTCAGGTTTCACTTCTGGTTTTGGTACTTCCACTTCTTTAACTGGTAAGGGTGCGGGTGCGGGAATTTCAACATGCATAACCTCACTCTTAACTGGAACTTCATCTTCTTCTAGAAATAATTTTTTCATTTTATCAACTAGGCTCATTCTACCACCTCTTCTTCTAATTTTAAAAACTCATTACTTTCTTTTTTTGAAACAAATATATCATAAGTTTCTTCTGTTACTAAAAACTCTTCATCTATTACTAATTTAATAACATCATCGTTATATTTAATTGTTGACAATATGTAAGATGAATATAAAATAACATCTTCAATATCTTTTTCTTCAACTATTGCTTCAATTTTAGAGTAATTATACATAAACTCAACAAAATACAATCCATTATCTTGAACATTTATTTCAACATATCCCGTTTTGTCGTTAGACTTTATTTCTCTTGATATATAAGCATCATTATTAATTTGGTATTCTTTTTCAATTTTATTATAATAACTTATTATATCTATATATAAATAATAGTTATTTCCATCTGAATATAAAATATCATTATAATTATTTGAAGATAAATAAGATATTCCTCGCGGTACATAATATTTATACCCTTTTCCAATTTGGTTGTATAGATTATTATCTTTTGATAAAACAACATCAATAGTAGTATTAATATCACTTGTATCTATTCTAACAACAGAGCAACCACTAAATATAAATAAGCATATTATAAGTACTAGTCTTTTCAAGTTTCATCACCTACTCTTTATTAATTATAACAAAAAAAATCATATATTTCTAGTTTTTTTCTTTTTTAGCTTCCAATTTGTAAATCGATTGTCCAATAGAAGAAAATTTTCTCTCATATTCAGTCATATGGTTTTCTATATTTTCTTCGTGCAGATTCAAACTAATGTAACTTAATTTATAACCATACATACTTAAACTAACTAAGGAAAAAGCAAACAATTTATAATTATCAGTTTTCATTTCAATATAACAATCTTTTTTAAATACTAATTCATAGTTTTTCAAAAAATTATCATGAGTTAATCTTCTTTTATCATGTTTAGCCTTTGGCCAAGGGTCAGAAAAATTCAAATATATTTTATCTACTTCATTTAGAAATAAATCTTCAATTCTAGAAGCATCAAAACAAACTACTTTTAAATTAGGTAAATCATATTTTTTCAACTTCTTAATTAACCCCACTAATACACTCGCATATTTCTCAATTGCAATATAATTAATATGTGGATTAGCTAACGCTTTTGAAATTATAAAATCTCCCTTACCAGACCCTATTTCTATTTCCAAGGTATTGTTTTTAAACAAACTATTAAATCTTCCTTTATACTGTTCTGGATTAGTTATATAATGTTTATCTTCACTTATTATGCTATGTGCGTTTGTAATATTTCTCAGTCTCATAAAATCACCATTTCTTATTATACACCATTTTTTTATAAAAGCATATAATTAATTAGAACAAGGAGGAATTATGAAAAAAGATAGAAACTGCGGATGTGGCGTTCCATATCCTGTATACCCTACTGCTCAACCAGGAATGATGCCTATGATGCCTAATATGGGAATGAACCCACCAGTTGCTAATATACCGAATATGGGAATGAATCAAAATAATGGTATAATGCCTGATATGAGTTTACAACCTAACGGAATGATTACGAATACAATTGAAAATCAAATTAATATGTTAACTAATCAGGTAAACAATTTAGAAAGAAGAGTTGCAACCTTAGAATCAGCAAGTGGTGCGGCTCATTATAATAATTCAAATTACCAAATGATGTAATTAGACAATAGTCTAATTTTTTCATATTCATAAATATTTTGGCATATAATAAAAAGAGGATTTCCCTCTTAATACTTCGAGCAAATAATTATTGATAATAATATAAATAATATTATTAAAATAACATAACTAGTACTCGTTTTTGATGCACAGGCGGCTTTATTTTCTTTTTCCATAATTACCTCCTATAAATATGCTCCTAGTATAATTATTAAAAGAATAAAAAGTACCAAAACAATAGCTGCGCTAGATATTCCATTGTTACAACACATATAAATCATCCTCCTTTTTTTCTCTTTTCATATTATCTTATGGTAATTTTAAATATTTGTGATAGTTATGTAAAAAATATTGTTTTATTTTTTTTATTTTGTTATAATTGGTATTGTATAGAAAGGAAAGTATATGAAAAATATTAAAAAATTAGCCCTTATTTTATGCCTACCTTTAATATTAACAGGATGTGGCACACCAACTTTATCTGATGGTAAACAAGTAGTAGCAGAAATTGATGGTAAACAATTCTCAGTTGAAGAATTATTCGACGCAATGAAAGATGATTACGGAACAGGAGTATTAGTAAATATTGTCAATGATCATATAACTAATAACATGTTATCAGAAGACGAACTAAAACAAGCAGAAGAAAATGCTAAAAACGAATTAGAATCATATAGAGCATCTTATGGAACTGATTGGAATGGTTTTTTAACCAATTATGGTTTTAGTAGTGAACAAGATTTCTTAAACACTTTAACAGTTAATCAAAAACAGCAATTAACTATTGAAAAGTATATTGCTAGTGATGTTATTACAGAAGAAGAAATTACTACATATTATGAAGAAAATATATTCGGAGCAGTTACAGCTAGACATATTTTAGTTGAAGCTACTGTTGCAGATGATATGACAGGAACTGAACAAGAAACAGCAAAAGCAAATGCTTTAACAGAAGCAAATGCTATTATAGCTGAACTTCAAAACAGTACCAATTTAGAAGAAGACTTTTCTAATAAAGCAAAAGAAGTATCAGATGACCCAGGATCAAAAGAAACAGGTGGTTTATATGAAAATTTCACAAACGAATCAGGATTTGTTGATGAATTTTGGGAAGCATCACTTAATTTAGCTACTGGAACTATGACAACAACACCAGTTGAAACTGAATTTGGATATCATATTATTTATAAAGTTTCACAACAAGAAAAACCAACATTAGATTCGGTTAGAGATAAAATCATAACTGATTTAACAGAAGAATTACTAGCAGATCAAGATGCTTACTTAGTATATTGGGCAGGATTAAGAGAAAAAAACAACTTTAAAATTCATGACAACACAATTAAAGAAACATATGATTTCAGTATGGATAATTTAAATTAAACAAATGAAAATTTGTTT
>CAYJPP010000034.1:0-11386 GCA_964372175.1 uncultured Muribaculaceae bacterium | reverse complement strand
TTTAGAAGATAATTAAACTATCTTTTTAACTAATTTTATAGTATAATTAAAAAGGGTGAAATTGTATGGAACAAACTTTTGAAACATTAACAAAGCACATAAAAAGTGCTTCAAATATAATAATTATGACACATAAATATCCTGATTTTGATGGGTTAGGAGCTGCTTTTTGTTTACAAGCTATAATAAATCAGTTTAATATTGAAAGTTGTATAGTTGATGCTAGAACGAATAAAAACAAGGCATTAAAGAAAGCATTTAAATTATTAAATGAATATAATATTGATTTTAAAGCCAGTTTATCTAATTTTGATATAAATGATAATACTCTATTAATAATATTAGATACGCATAAAAGTAGTATGGTAGAGAATGAAAAGTTATTAGATAAAGTAAAAAACAGAATCGTTATAGACCATCATATAAAAAGTAAGGATTACTTAAAAAATAATACATTAACGTATATAAATTCTAACTTATCTAGTACAGTTGAGTTTATGGCGTCATATATGAACTATTTAAATGTTAAAATCCATCCGTTACTAGCGACATTTATGTTAGTAGGGTTAGAAATAGATACTAATAGTTATAATTTAAAAACAACAGCTAAAACACATATATCAGCAGCTTACATCATTGAATCAGGGGCTGATAATATATTAAAACAAATATTATTAAAAGATACAAAAGCTAATTATTTAAAAAGAAAAAAAATAATAGAAAAAAGTACTATGATTAACGATAAAATGGCTTTATGCGTAGCAGATAGAAATACATATACTAAGGTAGATTTAGCAACAATTGCAGAAGAGTTATTACAATTTGAAAACGTTGAAGCCTCTTTTTCAATCGCTAAAATCGGAACTAATTTAGTTGGAATAAGCGCTAGATCAATTGGGAAAATAAATGTTGAACAAATCATGAGAGAACTAAATGGTGGTGGGCATTATAATGAAGCTGCCACGCAACTTAACTGTACTGTAAAAGAAGCAGAAAGAACGTTAAGAAAAATAATTGGAGGTTTAAAATGAAAGTTATTTTTATTAAAGATTTAAAAGGGCAAGGGAAAAAAAACGAAATAAAAGATGTTAAAGATGGTTACGCTCAAAACTATTTGATTAAAAACGGTTATGCTATAAAAGCAACAGACGGAAACTTGAAACAAATGGAAACAAAAATAGTCAAAGATAAACTACACGAAGATGAAATAATAGTTGAAAGCGAAAAATTAAAAAAACAACTGGAAGATTTAGTTATAAAAATAAAAGTTAAAACAGGCGCAGGTGACAGAGTATTTGGTAGTGTTAGTTCAAAACAAATAGTAGAAGAACTAAAAAAACTAAACCATAGTATTGAAAAAAATAAAATAAAAATACAAGATAGTTTAACATCGTTGGGAACACATATTGTTGATGTTGAATTACACAAAAAAGTAATAGCAAAACTAAAAGTAAACTTAGAGAAGTAGGTGATTTATGAGCAATGCAGTTAAAAATATACCGCATAGTATTGAAGCAGAAAAAGCAGTTATAGGATCAATGTTTTTAACGAAATATGCCCTTCAAAAAGGGATAGAATCCTTAAATGATAGGCATTTTTACATTGATGCTCATAGTAAAATCTTTACAGTAATAAGAGATTTAAGTGAAAGCAGTAAACCAATCGATATTATGACTGTAAGTGAAGAACTTAAAAAAAAGGATTGGCTAAAAACAGTTCAAGGAATTGAAGGGCTGACTGAGATAGCTATGAGTGTTCCAACTGCGGCTAACATTGATGAGTATATTAAAATAGTAGAAGAAAAAGCTATTTTAAGAAGGTTAATAGATAAAGGAACCGAAATTGTTGATACTGCATATACATCAACTTCAAACATAAATGAAATTCTTGATTTTGCAGAAAGTGAAATATTAGATGTAGTTAAAACAAGAAAAGGTACAGAATTTAAAACAATTCAAGAAGTATTACAAAAGGCTCAACTTGATTTAGATATTTTATCTAAAAACAAAGGCCATATAACAGGGATTCAAACAGGTTTCTCTGTACTTGATAAAATAACGTCAGGGTTACATCCTACTGAGTTAATAATCGTAGCAGCTAGACCCGGGATGGGGAAAACAGCTTTTGCTCTTAATTTAGCTACAAATGTCGCGATTGATGAGAAAAAAACGGTTGCTTTATTTAGTATGGAAATGGGCGCTGAACAACTAATTATGCGTATGTTAGCATCTGTTGGACAAGTTAATGGTAATAAACTAAAAACTGGAAACCTACACCACGAAGATTGGAAATGGGTTAATGAAGGTATTAGTAGATTAGCTGAAAGTAAAATGTACTTAGATGATACATCCGGGATGACAATATCAGAGATAAGAGCTAAATGTCGTAGATTATCAGCGACAAAAGACGGTTTAGATATTGTTATTATCGATTACCTTCAATTGATACAAGGATCAGATCGTTATAAAGGAAATAGAGTTCAAGAGGTAACAGAAATATCTAGATCATTAAAAACATTAGCGATGGAATTAAAGATTCCAGTAATTGCACTATCGCAATTATCACGTAGTGTTGAGGGGAAAGGAAGAACCGATAAAAAACCAATATTAAGTGATTTAAGGGAATCAGGTGCGATTGAACAAGATGCTGATATAGTAGCAATGCTTCATAGGGAAGCATATTATGATAAAGAATTACTACAAGATGGTGTTAGTAGAACAGAACTAATTGTGGCAAAACACAGAAATGGTCCAACAATGGATATTCCTTTGGCTTTTAAACCAGATACTGGAACATTTAGTGACATGGAAGATGTGGGTGAAGAATGAAAAATATAATCATAAGTATTCTATTAGGAGGGGCTTTATTTCTAGTTAGTTTTGACTATGGAAAAACGCAATATCCCAATGAATTTTATAATGTTTATTTGGATAATGAATTACTAGGAACTATAAATTCAAGTGAACAATTATATGCCTATATAGAAGATAAAACAGAAGTTTCTTTACAATCAGAAGGCGTAATAAGAGAGTTTTGTCCAATAACTGATGAAGCAAGGGAACTAATGTCAACATATGAATATGAGGAGTACACAGAAAATAAACAAGAGTGTGTTAAAATTACTATAACAGATGAAAAAGTTATTGAAGAAATTCATAATCCAGAGGGCTTATATTTAGAAAAAGTTTTAACTTTTGATAATGAACTTAATACTGTTGAAGATTTATATGCCGAGATAGTAGAAAAAAAACCATTTAGTGTTAAAGGGTTTGAGTTTATTATAAGAAATGAAGAAAACACTATGCAAGTCAATGTATTAAATAAAGAAATATTTGAAACAGCCATTAATGAGTTAATATATACTTATATAGGTGAAGAAGAATATAAAGTTTATCTAAATAATAATCAAGTGAAAATTGAAACAACAGGTAAGAATATTGAAAATGTGTATATAGAAGATGCTATTACATATAAGGAAACTAGTATCTCTGTTGATGAAAAAATATATATCGATTCAAATTCGTTAGCTAATTTTTTGCTTTTTGGTGATAATCCTAAAACTTCTACATATAAAGTAGGGAAAAATGAAATGGTAACTGATATAGCTTTTAATAATGAAGTATCAGTTAATGAATTTTTAATATCCAATCCTAAATATACTGATAAAAATGCTTTAATTATAGAAGGTACAGTAGTTCAAATAAAAGAAACGGCTACTAAAATATCAGTAGTTAGTGAAGAGTTTGAAGTTTATGATAAAGAGAGTGAATATCAAACTGTTTATCAATATGAAGAAGATCAATATGTTAATTATGAAGAAGTGATTCAAGAGGGTTCTAATGGTATGGAACGTATATCTCAACGGGTGAAAAAAATAAACGGAGGTATAGTTTTCGTTGAACCAGTAAACAAACAAGTATTAAAATTAACTACAAATGAAATAATCGCAAAGGGTGAAAAGGAAATACCGCATGTGGGTTACAGTGATCGTTGGGCATGGCCAACAGCGTCAGGATGGATAATAACAGATGACTACGCATGGCGAATACATCCTATCACAGGGGAAAGAGATTTTCACGAAGCTATTGATATAGCTGGAACAGGTTATAATTCACCTATCTATTCAGTTAATAACGGTATAATAGTTACAAAAGAATCTCATTGGAGTTTTGGTAATTATATAGTTATAGACCACAATAATGGATATCACACTTTATATGCCCATATGAATAAATTCATGGAAGGTTTAGAAGTTGGGGATACAGTTGCGTTTGGTCAACAGATAGGATATATGGGAAGTACTGGCCAATCATCCGGACCGCATCTTCACATAGAAGTATGGAACTGTGGCTCGATGTCATGTCGAATTAATCCATGGACAATTCTACGATGAAAATAGTAATCCTGGCATCTGGATCAGCTGGTAATTGTACATATTTAAATATTAATAACATAAAAATATTAATCGACATTGGAATTTCTAATTTGAGTGTTGAAAAAAAATTGAATGAAATTAATGTTAAAAGTAGCGAAATAGACTACATATTTATTACACACTGTCATTCAGATCACGTAAGCGGATTAGATGTTTTTATGAAAAAAAATAGTCCACAGGTATTTATGATGGATAAGACTTATGAAAAAATAAATTTTAACAAAAATTATAAACAATTTGAAAAGGAACAAATATTAAATGATATATCAATATTGAAAATTCCATTAAGCCATGATGAAAATAATATCGGGTTCTTAATAGAATATCGAGATGAAAGTTTAGTATATATAACTGATACCGGATATTTAAATGTGAAAAACATGCCGAAATTAAAAAATAAACAAGTTTATATTTTTGAATCTAATCATGATATTAATTTATTGATGGAACATCCTAGTTATCCTTATCACACAAAACAAAGAATACTTGGTTCAAAAGGACATTTATCGAATAATGATGCAGCATTATACCTAGCACAATTAATAGGAACAAATACAAAATGTATCGCATTAGCGCATTTATCTGAAAGAAGTAATACAGCAGATATAGCTTTAAATACACTAACGAGTAAGTTAGAAGAAAAAAATATCTCGTTTAATAATATAATGATTGCTAAACAAAATGAAATCTTGGAGATAGTTTATGATTAAAATAATATGTTGTGGGAAAATAAAAGAAGATTATCTAAAACAAGCAATAGCAGATTATAGTAAAAGAATTACTAAATATAGCAAAATTCAAATTATAGAGTTAAAAGATTCAGATATTGAAACAGAAAAAATAGAAATTTTAAAACATATAGATAAAAAAGATTATATAATTTGTTTGAGTATTGAAGGCGATAGTATAACATCAGAAGCACTTGCTTTGAAAATTGATTCAATATTTATAACACACCCTAATGTTACTTTTATAATAGGAGGCTCAGCAGGAATCTCTAATGAAATAAAAAAACTAAGTAATTATAACTTATCATTTTCAAAACTGACATTTCCTCATCAGTTATTTAGAGTAGTTTTATTAGAACAGATATATAGAAGTTTTAAAATTAATAACAATGAATCATATCATAAATAATTTTACAAAGTGAAACAGACGTTTCATTTTTTTTATAGCTATTTTATAATTCATTTACTTATCGTATAAATTATGGTAAAATGATAAAGAGAAATAGGTGAGTAATGGAAATTAATGAAATAAAAAGTATTTATAATGAATACAATAAGCGTTTACTAGAACTTAGGGGGTTACTTTGACTTAGAAACTAAGGAAAGAAAAATATATGAGTTGGAAGAACTTATCAATAGTCCTGGTTTTTGGAACAATCAAGACCAAACAAAAATAGATGAGTTAAGTGCGTTAAAAAAAATAATAAACAAAGTTAACGATGTTGATAAAAGCTTGGATTTAGATTTATTAGAATATTTAGATGACCAAGATATAAGAGAACTATTAATAAACGAAGTTCCTGTAATTAAAGAAAAACTAGATACACTTGAATTAGATGTATTACTTAATGGAGAATATGATTCATCAGATTCTATATTAGAAATTCACCCCGGGGCTGGTGGGACTGAGAGTTGTGATTGGGCTTTAATGCTTTATAGAATGTATACCAGATGGTGTGATAGAAAAAATTACAAATATGAAATATTAGACTATCAAAAAGGTGATGAAGCTGGTATCAAAGCGGTAACAATCTTAATAAAAGGATTTAACTCATTTGGTTATTTACAACATGAAAAAGGAGTTCATAGATTAGTTAGGATTTCACCATTTGACTCAAATTCAAGACGACACACATCTTTTGCCTCTGTTGAAATAACACCATACATTGATACTAAAAAAATTGAAATTGAAATTAAAGATGGCGATTTGAAAATAGACGTATATAGAAGTAGCGGGGCCGGTGGGCAGAGTGTTAATACAACTGATTCAGCAGTTAGAATAACACACTTGCCAACTAAAACAGTCGTGACTTGTCAAAATGAAAGAAGTCAAATAAAAAACAAAGAAAAAGCTATGGAAATATTAATGAATAAATTATTTCAATTGGAAGTAGAAGTAAAAAAACGACAAATGAAAGAACTGAAAGGTATTCAATCTGATATTAATTTTGGCTCTCAAATTAGAAGTTATGTTATGCATCCATATTCAATGGTTAAAGATCATCGAATAAATTTAGAAACAAGTAATGTAAATAAAGTTCTTGATGGTGAAATTGATTTATTTATAAACGGTTGTTTAAGGAGTATTATATGAAAATATTAAAAAAAGAAATTTATAAAGTTTCAAAAAACAGTTTGATGGACTTCGCACTATTGTTATTAGGGGCAACAATGTGTGCACTTGCTTTTAACTTGTTTTTTCTGCCTAATGAAATAGTTGTGGGGTTTAGTGGTTTATCAATAATTGCTAATAGAATTTTTGGAATTGATCCCAATACATTCTTGTACTTTGGATATGCCATTTTAGTAGTATTAAGTTTAATTATATTGGGGTGGAAATCAACTAAAAGATCAATAATAGGGTCAATATTATACCCATTTTTAGTGTCCTTGACAGCATATATAGTTCCATATGTCCAACTAGATAATAGTGAAATTGCAATTATTATATTATTTGGAGGAACTTTAATGGGATTCGGATCCGGTTTAGTATATAAAGCAGAATATTCAACAGGTGGTAGTGATGTTATTAATCAGATACTTTCGAAGTTTATTAAGAGACCAATTGGAACATGCATAATAATAACTAATTGTGTTATTATCTCGCTAGGATTCTTAGCGTTTGGTATTAATACTGTAATTTATGCATTAGTTACTGTTTATATAATGAGTGTTGTAATTGATAAAGTCATGATTGGAATATCACAATCTAAAACATTTAATGTTATAACAGAAAATGAAGATGAAGTAAAGAAATTCTTGTTAAACGAAATAAGTCATGGTGTAACAGTTACCAAAGCAGTTGGTGGATACACAGGCAATTCAGTTAATGTAATTATGTGTGTAGTACCTACAAAAGAGTATATAAAAGTAAAACATGGAATATTAAATTTAGATAAAAATGCATTGATACTTGTTTCAGATGTATATGAAGTAATTGGACAAAAGTGAGGGGTGATTTAATTGAGTTTCATAAAAGTAAAAAATGTAAAAAAAACATATAAAACGGGTGTAACAGCAGTACATGATATAAGTGTTGACATTGAAAAAGGAGAATTTGTTTTTGTAATAGGTTCAACAGGGTGTGGAAAATCTACTTTGATTAAAATGCTATATCGTGAGGAAAGACCAACAGAAGGATTAATTAATATCGGAGGTATAAATGTTGGAAAACTTAGAAATGGTAAAGTTTTTAAGTTACGAAGAAAAATAGGAGTAGTCTTTCAAGATTTTAAACTATTACCAAAAGCAACTGCTTATGAAAATGTAGCATTTGCGTTGGAAATATTTGGACTACCTAAAAGTGAAATTCATACTAAGGTTGTTAAAGCATTAGATTTAGTTGGGTTAAAAGGGAAAGCTAAAAGTTATCCGACGCAATTATCTGGTGGGGAACAACAGAGGGTTGCAATAGCAAGAGCTATTGTTAATGGGCCTAAATTGTTAATTTGTGATGAACCAACAGGTAATTTAGATGCTGACACTAGTATGGAAATCATGACAGTTTTAAAGGAAATAAACGGATTAGGAACAACAATTGTAATGGTTACACATGATACAGATGTAGTTAAAAAACTTGGAAAAAGAGTATTAATGCTAGATTCAGGACGAGTTGTTAGGGATTATAAAGAAGGGGAGTATGTAGGTGAAAGCGTTTAGAATATTTTTTAGAAATATTAGAGATTCATTTAAAAGTGTATTTAGAAACTTTTCTTTATCATTAGCTTCTATAATATGTATAATTATTACATTAATGGTTGTTGCTATTACAATCATTTTAACTCTTAATGTTAATAATTTCACAGAAGAAGTAGAAAGAGATTTAACAATAGTTGTATTTTTAGAAAGAGAAGTAACACTTGCAAGAATAGAAGAAATAAAATTAGAAATAGCGAATTTAAACAATATTGAAAGTTCTGAATTTATTGATAAAATGCAAATAAAAGATGAAATGATGGAAAGCAGTGAGTCTTATAATAGTTTACTAGATAAATATACAACAAGAGAAGAAAATCCGTTATTAGATGCCTTTCATATAAAAGTAACTGATATAAATCACTTAGAAGAAGTAGCTATTAAAATTAAAGAAATAGCTAATGTTGAAAGTGTTAAGTATGGTGAGGGACTAGTAGAACAATTAATATCTACTTTTAATACTATACGCTTAGTTAGTATTTGGATAGTTGGTGCTTTGATAGTAGTTACAGCATTTTTAATAACTAATACTATTAAAATAACTATTTTTTCAAGGAAAAGAGAAATCGAAATAATGAGACTGGTAGGAGCGTCAAACATTAATATAAAAATACCATTTGTATTTGAAGGTTTGTTCTTAGGAATATTTGGAGCGATCGCGCCTATAATTGCTACGATAGTAGGATATGAACAATTATATATCAAGTTCAGTACTCAAAACATCTCGCCATTTATTCAGCTGATTGAGCCTTATCCGTTTTCATATTACATAGCTGCGTTTTTATTAATAATAGGAGCGTTAGTTGGTATGATTGGATCAGCATTTGCTGTTAGAAAGCATTTAAAAATATAAAGTTCATTAATTTGGACTTTTTTTAAAGGGATTTTATTACTTTTGTCCTATATAACTAGTAGACAGACAAAAATTTGTTTGCTATAATAAAAGAGGTGAAAGTATGAAATTAGAAGATGTTAAGAATGTAGGTCCAAAATTACTAAATGATTTAAATAAACTAGGCATTCACACAATTGAAGATTTGATTGATTATTATCCGTTTAGATATGAAATAATCAAAAGAACTCCATTAATTGATGATGAGAAAGTAATTATTGATGGAATAGTAAGTAAGACTGCAACTGTTATGTATTTAAAAATGAGAAAAGACAAAATGAGCTTTCAGCTAGAAACAGATGATAATGTAGTTAATATAACTATCTTTAACAGAGGATATTTAAAAACTAAATTAATAGTTGGAATTCCTATTACAATAATTGGAAAGTATAGTAGAAAAACCAATACAATTGTGGCAACCGATATAAGGTTTAAGTTACTATCAAACGAAACACTATATGAACCAATTTATCATGTTACTTCATCAATAAACTCAGTTAAAATAAATAATTTAGTTAATACTGTGGATAAGAGTTTTTTGAAAGATATAATTCCTGACTATTTATTATCCAAATATAAATTTGTGAATAAAAAGACTTGTGTTAAATATATACATAATCCCACTAGTATGAAGGAAGTGCAGTTAGCAACAAATAAAATAAAGTATGAAGAACTATTTTTGTTTATGCTTAAAATGAATTATTTGAAAAAGCAAAAACAAAGCAAATCTTTGTCAAGGCAAGTAGATTATAAGTTGATTGAAGAAATTATTTTAAATTTACCATTTAAATTAACTGAGGATCAAATCAAAAGTATTAATGATATATACGCTGACTTATTAAGTGGCAAGAGAATGAATAGATTATTACAAGGTGATGTAGGAGCTGGGAAAACAATAGTTTCATTTATTGCATTATATATAAATTATTTAGCAGGATATCAAGGAGCTTTAATGGCTCCTACTGAAATACTAGCAAAACAACACTTTGATAATTTTAAAAAACTGTTTCCTAATATAGAAGTTGTTTTATTAACCGGAAAAACAAAAACCAAAACAAAAATATATGAAGAAATAAAAAATAAATACAAAATAATAATAGGGACTCATGCATTAATAAGTGAAAAATTAGAATATAATAATTTAGGGTTAGTAATAACTGATGAACAACATAGGTTTGGAGTTAATCAAAGGAGTGTTTTTAAAAATAAAGGCATTACACCAGATATATTATATATGAGTGCGACTCCTATTCCTAGAACATATGCAATAACATTGTTTGGGGATATGGACGTTTCTACTATAAAAACAAAACCAGCTGGAAGAAAAGAAATAATATCGATGGTTAAGAAAAATGTTGACATAAAAGAAGTTTTAAAACTTATGTATACCCAAATAAAATTAAATCATCAAGTATATGTGATAGCGCCTTTGATAGAAGAAAGCGAAAACATTGAATTGGAAAACGTAATAAAATTACAAGATAAGATGAATTCCGCTTTTGGGAAAATATGTAAAGTTGATATTATGCACGGTAAATTATCTAATAAAGAAAAAGAAGAAGTTATGACTAAATTCAAGAATAATGAAACCCAAATTCTTATCAGTACGACAGTAATAGAAGTGGGTGTGGATGTAGCTAATGCCACTTGTATGGTTGTTTTTGATGGGTATAGATTCGGTCTGTCTGCTTTACATCAATTAAGAGGCAGAATTGGAAGAAATGATCTGCAATCATATTTTGTTGTCATAAGCGATGTTGACGCTAAAAGATTAGAAGTCTTGACTAAAACAAATGATGGCTTCTTAGTTAGTGAATATGACTTTAAATTAAGAGGAAGTGGAGAATTTTTTGGAGTTAAACAAAGTGGGGACATGGAATTTAAACTAGCTGATTTAAAAAAAGACTATAATATATTACTAAACGCTAAAAAAGATAGTGAAGATTTATTAAACAGTGACTTTACAAAATACCCAGTAATTTGTGAAATTTTAAATACGCTAGGAAATCTAAGTTGACATAACTACTAATTTAAAGTATAATTAAAGAGCGTAGTAATACGCACATGAATCTCTTACGGTTTAATGTGAGTTGATTCATCCCAACCCCCTGAAGAGAGCGAAAGCTCTCGTTTTTT
>CAYJPP010000033.1:0-12245 GCA_964372175.1 uncultured Muribaculaceae bacterium | reverse complement strand
ATTGCTAAATCACCTAAAAAAAATCACACTATTGTGTGATAATCAATTATATTTAAAACCTAATCTATATAACCTTTCTTTAATTTTATATTCTAATTCTTTCCCCTGATATTTAGAACTTAGTTTTTTATATAACTTATCATATTCTTTTTTTAATAATTCGCTATCATCTTTATTTAAATTATTCAAATTAGTACTGATATCTTCCTTATCATATCCTAAATTAATCATTTCATTAGTAATTTTTTGTTTAGTTATAATTAGACTTTTCTTAGAAGAATTAAATTTTTTTAAAATTAATCTACTTAATTTTTCATTTAAATACTCTTTATATTCATCTAAATACTTAGTAATTGTTAAACTATCTATATTATGTTTAAGTAATTCATTATATATTTTATAATAACCATCATTGCTTAAATTCACTTTATCAGCAATAAACGCCTTACAAAACATTTCGTCATTAATTAAATTAATATTCTTTAATTTTTTTATTATTTTTTCTTTATCGGTAACATCATTTTTTTCTAAAAACTCATCTATTTCAAATTCACTTCTAACTCGTTTTTTTATAAAATTTAACACTTTATAATACATCTCATAAAAGTTATGGGTTTTTAATATACTATCTACATCATAGTTATTTTTTTTATAAAGTAATCCATGTTCTAAAATAACTTCTTCATAAGTTAATAAATTAAAATCCTCAGCTTCTATTTGATATTTAGTTCTTACTTTTTTTACTTTCATACAAAATATGGATTATACTTTCTTTCCTCATCCAAAGTTGTTTCAGGTCCATGCCCTGGATATAACTTAGTATTAGGATATGTTTTTAATAATTCAATTGATTTTAACATCAAATTATAATCCCCTGTTTCAAAATCAGTTCTTCCAATCGTTCCTTGAAAAACAAAATCACCAACAAAAATACAATCTTTAAATTCAAACATTACACAAGTATCATGATGTCCTTTAACAGATGTCACTTTAAATTTGAAATTACCAATTTCTTGTTCACCTATTGTTTTATAATCAAAAATAGGAACATTATATTTTTTTAACTTATCTAATCCTCCAACATGATCTTCGTGATAGTGAGTTATTAAAACCGCTTTTAAATCCTTAACATATTTATCAATTTCATCAGTTGCTGGGTCAATTATAATTTGACCGTTGTCTTCTAAAATATAACAATTTGTTTCGTATGAACCCAACACTATTTTTTTAATTTCCATATTATTCCTCCTAACAAAATTACTGGTATAATAAAATACCAATTAAAACTATTTATATGAATAGGCATCAAAACGTCAATTATTTTATAAACCTCGTCATCTATATAAATAATATATTCTCCTATTTTACTATTATAAGTATAATCTTTTGATAACGCCTCTACTCCAACATATTCTTTTTTAATAACAGCATCATTTTTCAAATACAATTCATCATCAATATCATTATAAACAGATATAACTTCATCATCATAAGTAAAATCAATTATCTTTTCCCCATTTATTAATACATTTTTATAATCATAATTATCAAAAAAATAATTATATAAAATATCGGCATCATAAATATTTAAAGGCTCATTTCCACTTGAATCAGTTGTAGCAGTTACAAGTAAATAATCAGTACCGTTATGATTAGAAATACTAGCTAAACAATATCCGGCATCATAAGTAAAACCAGTCTTACCGCCATCTATAAAATCAATATTTAAATTAAACTTATTACTATATTTTTTTAATGAGCTGCTCATCTTTAAACCATTAGTAGCTGTATATTCAAATGAAGTAAAAATCTCATAAAATACATCATTTGATAAAGCATATTTTAATAAAATTGCAACATCGCTAACAGTTGAATATTGGTTCTCACCATCTAACCCGCTTGTATTAATAAAATTAGTATTACTCATCCCAATATCATAAGCTAACTCATTCATTAACTCAACATAATTTTCTTCTGACCCTGCTACTAAAATCCCCAAAGCTTGTGTTGCATCTGCCCCTGATGGTAACATAGTTCCATATAATAAATCTTTGTATGTCACAATATCACCAACTTTAAATCCAGCAATAGATGCATTGTTCTCTATTAAATCTTTAAACATATCAGAAGTTAAAATAACTTCTTCATCTAAATTATCTATATTTTCTATTCCTACAATAGCAGTAGCGATTTTAGTCATACTAGCTATCTTAATTAACTCATCAGTATTTTTTTCATATATAACCTTATCATCGTTTAGATTATACATTATAACATTTTCCGATTTAACTTCTAATCCAAAGACATTAAAAGGTATAAAAAGTAACAATAAAAATAATCTTTTCATATCAACATCCTATCATTTATAAAAAGTGTGTATTTTACACACTTTGTTTATTTTTTTTTGCACGTAATCCTGTTTCTACTGAACTATCCATATACTAGAACGAGTAGTTATTGAGGTCCCTGCATCACCCCAAACGCAAGAATATGCAAATATACCCGCAGGGAAATTATACTGAGCAAGGTTCCCTCTTCCAAACCAAGAGCAAACACCACCTTTTGCTGGTAAGTCGTTAGAGTCACCATTCCATCTACTCACTTCTATTGTTGCATCACCCAATAATTCACTACTATCCACATAGTTATTATAATATTTGTTATCTGGTATATTAGCGCTTGTAAAACCACTATATCCGTCTTCTATTTGTGTAGTTCCCATAACAGTATCTAGTCTTCCGGCTGCCATATCATATATCCCAGTTATATTATGTGTTGTACTTGTTTTTATCCCGTTAGTAGTATTCCATCTATAATCAGTTGGACATATATCGATCCCTGTATTAGTTGAAATAGCTTCTGTTTCTTCACCACCACACCCAGTTACTATATCCATAATCTCACTAAGTGCATTTACATAATTGTTGTTTTGAATTTTAATATCTGTACAGTCCCCAGTTGCTGGACAAATCCCGTATCTTGACTGCGATAAATACGCTACTGCACCCCATTCATTATTTTTTAACATATGAACATCTATTTGATTAGGAACTGATGCATCATTTATTTTGTCATACATAGTTGCTATATTTGTACTGTGTACTGAATTTAAATTTGGTTTTATTACATATTCTACATTAGTAGTATTTTCATCTTCTCCATTTTTAAATCCGTTTTCAAATTTTCCTACCCATATTCCTGGTAAATCAACTCTATGTCCATTTTCCTCATAATAAAATGCTGGGTGTGTTATCCAAGTATCAGTACTATTAAAAGTTGCAGGGGATGTTGATAAATCTATGTCTGCCCCTGTTATTTCTGTTACAGATTGAAATTTAACATTTATTGTTCTTGGCTCACTTGATGCAAATACTTCATATTCATATCTTGGTATATATACATACATTTGTTTAACTTCTGTTTCGATATTAATAGAATCCCCTTCATTTTTTGTTACTCCATCATTTAATATAACAGCATTTGCCCAATTACTTTCACAATAATTATGCCACTCTCCATTAGTATTAGTTGTACTTACTTTTGTTAAATTTCCATCTGCATCTATTTTAACAGGTGTTAAGGCATCACTTATTGCGATTGGTAAGTTAATTAGTTGATTATTTTCATCACACACATACTCTTCTTCTACTGGTGGTGTTACTCCTCCTGTATTTAATGTGCATGTACTTGCTTCTACATTATATGTTGGTGTGATTACATCATCATCTAATCCTTTTCTATAACACGCACCGTCTATATATACTGCAAAGTCTATTTTGCCAGCTTTTGTTATTGTAATTTTTCCTATTGGAGGCTTTTCTCCTGTTGTATCTATATTAACGTACATATCTTCCTTACCGTCAAAGTCTGTTATAAATTCACCAGTTAATTGGCTGGTTGTATACAAGTTTTCTGCTCCACTTAATAATAAATAAGCTTGTGATAAATTGGCTGATCTTTCTGACTCCTCTATCACATCTAATATTATTGGTGTTGCTATTAATGCCACTATTGCTAAAATAATAATTACTGCTAATAACTCAATTAAAGTAAACGCTTTTTTCATTAAACTTCTCTCCTATTCTTTAACTAATCATACCATTTTTAAACTTTTATTTCAATAATAATTAAAAAAATTACTAATTTTAAGTAATTTTATATTAATTCGTTTTTTAAATTAGGATTATTTAACATATCAACTAAATAATCAATTTCTTCTTTTGTGTTATAAAAATAAAATGAAATACGACAAGTATTTTTAATCCCTAAGTCATCTTTTAATATTTTCGCGCAATGATTTCCTGCTCGCACACAAATATTTTTCATGTTTAAATAAACTGCTAAATCTTGGGAAAAAACATCTTTAATATTAAATGTTATAATACCGCTTTTAGAATATTCATTATAAATAATAATATCTTTAACTTCTTTTAATTTAGATATGGCATATTTTTTTAGTTCATATTCATAATTAGATATTTCGTCCATACCTATATTATTCAAATACTTAATAACACTTCCAAAACCAATAATACCAGCTATATTTTGCGTACCTGCTTCTAGTAAACTAGGCAGTTCATGGTATTCTCTTGAACCATCAAATGAAAAACTACTATTCATACCTCCACCGAAAATAATGGGCTTAATATTTTTTAGTAATTCATATTTACCATATATTATACCAAGGCCAGTTGGTCCTAACATTTTATGAGCAGAAAATACTAAAAAATCTATATCTAAATCCTTAACATTTATTTTCATATGAGCAACACTTTGAGAACCATCTACTAAAACTAATATCCCTTTACTATGAGCGTATTTTATAATTTCTTTAATAGGTCTTACATCACCTACCACATTAGTAATATGAGCAATACTTATAACTTTTGTTTTAGGAGTTATACTTTTAATAACGTTATCAACTGTAACTTCTAAGTTTTCATCTAATTTAATATAGTTAACTTCAATACCTAACTCATCTTTTAGTTCAAACCAAGGTAAGACATTAGAAGCATGTTCACTTTTAGTAATTAATACCTCATCACCTTTGATTAAGTTGTGTTTAAAATATCCAAAAATCAGTTTGTTTAAAGAATCAGTCGCACCTGATGTGAATACTATTTCTTTATTAGATGCATTTATAAAATCTTTTACCAGCATTCTAGTTTCTTCATATTTAGAATCCACTTTTAAACTTAAATCATAATCCCCACGATGAGCATTAGCTGAGTATTCATTATAATATTCGCTAATAGTATCAGCTAGTATTTTAGGTTTTAAACTAGTAGCCCCACTATCAAAATAAACAACATCTTTTAAAATATTAAAATCATCTCTATTCATAAATCACCTCCAATACTTTTTAAATATTTCAATTTTTTCACTATCAAATTCATTGTATAAAAAACCTTTGATTAATAACTTTTTAGCTGTTTTTATATCTATTCCTAATCTTTGTAAATAAAATATTTCATCATCTTTAAAGTTATCGATTAAAGCAACGTGTTCTGCTTCTACTTCATATTCATTAATATATAAATTAGGTCTAATTATACATTTTTTTAAAGACATATTAATTATTCTACTAACTTGATTAGCAACACAATCTTTCATATCTTTTAAAACAAATGATGAAACATTAAAATCAATACTACCTTTATAATTTATTCCGTGATTAATAACATTACTAACTGTATTAGGACTGTTGTGATATACATCTAAGTTATATTTTTCTAATCCATTAGCCACTGTTTTTAAAACATAGTTTATTTTACTATTTCCGTTTAAATTAACAATATCATTTAACCTTATTTCTTCACAATCGCTTAACTTATATAAATTTAATGAACTATCATTCAACTCATATTTATTTAATATTTTAATTTTGCCCTTTTTTATTTCAGTTATTTTAACTGTGGCATCTACTAACTCATAAGTAACTTGATACTTTTTTTCTTTATTTTTAAAGTTAATTTCTAATTCACAATCTTTAATAATTTTAATAACTATTTTAGGAATAAAATTATCAGAATACTTTAAATCAATCGCATCAGTTAATTTTTTTGTTATTTTTTCATCTGTCAAAGTTATTCTATTCATTATTTTACTTCTTCCTTAATAAAGGTGCCCTCTATTTTATCATAACCGTTTGTTTCTATTTCTTTTACTAGGTCATAAGAACCACTTTTGATAATTGAACCATCTTTCATAATATGAACATGAGTTGGTTTAATATAATTTAATAATCTTTGATAATGAGTAATTATTAAAATAGCTGGTTTATTGTTTTTATAATATTTCATTATTTCTTCTCCAATTAACTTTAAACTGTCAACATCTAATCCAGAATCAATTTCATCTAAAATAATTATTCCAGGTTTCATTAAATTCATTTGTAATATTTCATTTTTCTTTTTTTCGCCACCAGAAAAACCAACATTAACATTTCTATATAACATATCTTTATTTAAATTTAAATCCATAATATTTTTTTCTACTTCTTTTACAAAAGGAAGTAATTTAAAATCTTTTTCTTTTATACTAACAGCAGTTCTTAAAAAATCAGCATTAGATACACCTTCTATTTCTAACGGGTGTTGAAGACTTAAAAAAACACCTAATCTAGCTATTTCATCAGTTGTCTTATCATTTATCTTAATATCATCAACTAATATTTCACCAGCAGTTATATTATAATTTTTATCTCCCATAATTACTTTTGATAAAGTAGATTTCCCAGCACCATTAGGCCCCATGACAACATGTATCTCCCCGCCAGTAATTGTTAAATTAAAATCCTTTAATATTTCTTTATTATTTATATTTGAAAATAAATTATTTATTTGTAACTTCATTTTAATCACCTATTTAATATTATACACTAAATATAGATTTTTTTTGTATAAAACAAGTAATTTTATACATTATATAATGAATATTCGCAGTATTCACCAGAACTTCGGTTCTTTTTTCTTGAAATTTAATAAAATAAATTATATAATTATTAAAGGAAATATATTATCATTAGAGGAGGTACATATGTGTATATTTTGCAAAATAATTAATAATGAAATTCCTTCATATAAAATCTATGAAGACGAATTAGTCTTAGCTTTCTTAGACATTAATCCAGATAGTAACGGGCATACTTTAATTATTCCTAAAAACCATTACCAAGACTTAGACGATATTGATGAAGTGACTTTAAATCATATTTTAAAAGTAGCTAAAAAATTAAAACTATTATTAGAACAAAAACTAAATTGTGATGGTATTACTTTAATTCAAAATAATGGATTAGTTCAAGAAGTAAAACATTATCACCTACATTTAAAACCTTATTACACAAGAAAAGAAAATAAAAATATAGAAGAAATATTTGAGATATTAAAGGAGAATTTATGAAAAAATATTTAATTTTACTATTATTGTTAATAACCGGCTGTTCAGAGGAAAATCAAAGAATAAAAACACCAACTAAGCTTCATGAAATTATGGGTATAGATGATAAATTTATATGTAATGACTTAATAGACAGCACTTATAAATTTATTTCTTATAACGAACTTTATTCAAACAATTCTGTATACGAAATATCATTAAATGGGCAACTGTTTTCAAATGACCAACATTGTAAACTTAAAGAAGATGAAAATATAGATAGTGTTATGATTAGTGATTATACACCTATATTTATAGTAGATGGGAAAATGAAACGTCATTTACCCGATTATGAGGGCTTAACTGACTTTGAAAATGAACAAGCTAGATTATTACTAAATGAAGGAGTTATTAAATATGCCTTTGTTAATTCTGGAAACAAAGATAATGTCGATGGAAGTTCTACAAACTATACTTACAACACCTATTACGGATTGAAAGATGACGGGAATATATATGAATATGAATTGGGATTAATTTCCCCTTCTTATAAATTTGAAATAACTGAAACTAAATTATCTATTTACACAAAAGAAACTTATGGTAAAATCACCGATTTTCAATTCTATGATGATTTGGGGATGAGACTTGTAACTGAGACTAGTCTTTATACAACAGAAGAAATAGAAACTGAGGAATGCACAAAATATGTAGATGTTAAATGTGAAGAAAAATTAATTCAAAATGAAAATTATATAAAATATAAAGATCAAATAAAATATATCGATACCAACTACTTAATTACAGTAGACGATTATTTAATATCTACTACCAGTTTCTCATATTTACCAAAATAAAAAGAAGTTTAATCTTCTTTTTTTTCATCACCTTTTAAAGCTTCTTTCCTTGATAAATTAAGTCTTCCTCTTTTATCAAGACCTAATGATTTAACAATAATTTGTTCTCCAACTTTAACAACATCAGATGGTTTTTCTACTCTTTTCTCATCTAAGTGCGAAACATGAACTAACCCTTCACAACCTGGCCATAATTCAACAAAACAACCAAAATCTTCTACTTTAACTACTTTACCAGTATAAATCATTCCTGTTTCAACTTCTTTAACTACATCTTTAATCATTTCTTCTGTTTTAGCAATTATTTCTTGATTAGAATGATATATAATAACTCTACCATCATCTTCTAAATCAACCTTAACTGCATTAATATCAGTAACTGCTTTAACATTACTAGCTTCTAAAATGATTTTAGTAATCATTTCTCCACCTTTTCCAATAACATCTTTAATTTTATTTGGATCAATCATAAATGTTACTGTTTTAGGAGCGTACTTAGATACTTCTTCACGCGGATTTGAAATAGTTGATAACATAACATCTAAAATTTCTAATCTTGCTACTTTTGCTTGTTCAAGTGCTTCTTTTAATATTTCTCTTGTTACACCTGTTATTTTAATATCCATTTGTAATGCACAAATACCTTCACTAGTACCAGCAACTTTAAAATCCATATCTCCTAAATGATCTTCTAAACCTTGAATATCAGTTAAAATAGTATAATCCTCACCATTAGTGATTAGCCCCATTGCAATACCCGCAACAGGTGCTTTAATTGGTACTCCGGCTGCCATTAAAGACATACACCCCGCACAAATTGAAGCTTGTGAACTACTACCATTACTTTCTAATATTTCTGATACAACTCTAATTGTATATGGAAATTCTTCTTCTGATGGAATAACTTGTAATAAAGCTCTTTCACCTAAGGCTCCATGCCCTATTTCTCTCCTACCAGGTGCGCCATATCTTCCAGTTTCTCCAACTGAAAATTGAGGGAAATTATAATGCAATATAAATCTTTTAGACGCTTCTAATGATAAACCATCTAAAATTTGATGTTCACCTAAAGCTCCTAATGTTGTAACTGATAAACTTTGAGTTTGACCTCTTGTAAATAAAGCAGAACCATGAGTTCTTGGTAATACATCAACTTCAGTTGATAATGGTCTAATTTCAGTCATACTTCTACCATCTGCTCTTAATTTTTCATTTACAACAATTTTTCTAAAATCACTATATTCAATATCAGCTAAAATCATTTTAATTTTGGCAATTTGTTCAACTCTTTCTGTATCATTTAAAATATCATTACTATATTTTAAAATTATTTCATCATTAACATTATCAATAGCTTCATATTTTTCTATTTTATCCTTAATTCTTAAAGCTTTATCTATTCTATCTCCAACATCTTTTTTAATATTATTAACTAATTCATCTGTGATTTCTAACGTTGCAAATGGCATTTTTTCCTCACCAATCTCATCAATAATAGTTTGTTGGAATTTAATTAATTCTTTAATGGCTTCATGTCCAAACATTAAAGCCTCCAACATAACTTCCTCTGAAACTTCTTTTGCTGATGCTTCAACCATATTAATAGCATCTATTGTTCCAGCTACTATTAAATCAATATCTGATACTTCAACTTCATCAGCAGTTGGGTTAATAACAAATTCACCATTAACTCTCCCCACTTTAACGCCTGCAACCGGACCATTAAAAGGAATTTTAGATATCGATGTTGCCAATGAAGATCCAAATAAAGCCATCATTTCTGGTGTATTATCTTGCTCAACCGATAAAACTGTATTAACTATTTGAACTTCATTTCTAAAATTATCTGGAAATAAAGGTCTTAATGGTCTATCAATCATTCTTGCTGCCAATGTTGCATTTTCAGTAGGTCTACCTTCTCTTTTAATGAAACCACCTGGTATTTTACCAACTGAGTATAGTTTTTCATTGTATAAAACCATTAATGGAAAAAAATCAGATAAAATGTTTGCTTTACTAGATACAACAGAAGTTGTTAAAACAACAGTATCTCCATATCTCACTAAAACAGAACCATGAGCTTGCTTAGCTAGTTCTCCTACTTCAACACTTAACTTTCTTCCTCTAAAATCTAATTCATATATTTTCTTCATATTCAACTCCTATATTAAAAGCACTCAAAAACGAGTGCCTATCTTTTATTTTCTTAATTTTAGTTCTTTTATTAAGGTACGATATCTTGTAACATCTTCGCTTAATAAGTAGTTTAATAAACTTCTTCTTTTACCAACCATTTTAAGTAAACCTCTTCTTGAATGATGATCATGTTTGTGTTCTTTTAAATGATTAGTTAACGTATTAATTTCTTCTGTTAAAATAGCAATTTGTACTTCAATTGAACCTGTATCTTGTTCACTTTTTCCAAATTTTTTAACTAATTCAGCAGTTCTTTCTTTTGTTAACGCCATAGTATCTCCTTTCATAGTATTCGCTTATATCCAAGAAATAAATTGGAGAAATTCAATTCCTAGAAATAAGTATATATATAATATACACTAATTTTATGAATAAAACAAGTGTTTATTATCTTTTTTCAAGACTAATTCTGTCCTAAGCTTCCTTAGTTCTCTTCTTAATGATTTATTATTTTATTAAATTCGCTAATTTATGTGTTTCTAATATACTTTTTACTTCTTCATATAGTTCTTGTGATATTATTTTAGTCCTTTTACTTAAATCATTATATATCACATTAGAGCTAACTTCAAAGATATTAGCAATTTCTATAACAGTAAATCCTTGCCTTAATAATTTAACTGCTTTTAAAATTCTTTCTAAAACAAAATCATCTTTAACTGTAGCTGGTTTATTTCCGTTTAATATTCCAGTTATTATTTCACCATTTTGGTTATCAGCTAAACTCATTTTTTTCAAATGGTTATATATAGTTATGTGACTATAACCAAGTTTTTTCCCTGTTTTTCTAGTTGATGTATTAGTTGGATCAGAAACAAACATCTCTGTTATCATTTCTGTTGTTTTATCAATATCTGTCAAGTTAATTATCGGACATTTATTGATCAAATGATTAATAACCATTTCATGTAATTTAGGATCTATTTTTTTTAATTTGTTAAATATATTTTCATAAATAACTTTACTATCAATTTGTTTTTTATACATATCAACTATTTCATTTAAATTCATATCATCAACTAATATCGCTTTAACAAGTTCATATAATAGTTCTATTGAAGTTTCAATAACAATACCTGAACTTCTAGTTAATATTTCTTTTACTTGACAATATTTTGATAAATCATATTTTGGTAATTGAATATGAACCAAATCTTTTAACGCACTATATGACATTTCAATACCTTGATAATATAACACACTCTTTATTTGCATTAATGGTAAACCTGTTTCTATAATTAAGTTTGCTATTTTTAATACTTTATCACTGTTTTCTTTTTTATGGCAAGAAAAACTGCTTATTTTTTCTTGAATAAACAAATGTAATTCTTTATCATATTCTGCTATTTTCATAAATCTTCTTCTTATTGTAGATGGTGCGATTTCTACACTTTTGGCAAATGCTGTTAAGGACAAATCACTTTCTAAAAATTGTTTTGCTAATATCATTATTTCTTTCATACTAACTCCCCTTAAAACTATTAATATTATACATCAATAATAAAAAAAGTCAAATTAAAAAGCCTTAAATAAACATTTTAAAAGGCTTTAATACTCCATCACAATCTTGATATAAAGCTAGTATTTTATCTTTTTTAAAAACAACATAATCTTCATTATATATATTTTTAATAAATTGTCCATTTTTTATTTTAAATTCTAATTCATCATCCACTAAAACAGTTTGATAATTTCTCAATACTTCATCTATACTAATAATTTTAGAACTATCTATTTCATCAATATTAATACTATCTTCAATATTAAAGTTACCTTGTTTGGTTCTTTTTAAACTTTTCATAGTTCCATAAG
>CAYJPP010000032.1:0-13721 GCA_964372175.1 uncultured Muribaculaceae bacterium | reverse complement strand
CATGTCTTAGGCATGCCGCCAGCGTTCATCCTGAGCCAGGATCAAACTCTCAAAAAAAATTGATTTTGTTTGAATAAATAATTTGTCCTAACTAATTATGAAATTGACATTTTGCTCAGTTTTCAAAGATCATTCAGCGCTTCTTTGTGAAGTGCAATACCAATATATCAAATTAAGAAATACATGTCAACACTTTTTTTAAAAGTTTTTCATTTTTTTCAAATTTTGACATTTTTCATTACTTTTATTAAGTAATTTTGCACCTGGTTTTTCCAGTGCCTAATTAATATATCAAATTGAAATTAACTTGTCAACACTTTTTTTGATTTTTTTCTCAATTTTATTATATTCATAAAAAAACAAAAGTTTCCTATAACTTTCACTTTACTTCTATATATTTATCAAAGTATTTTTTATTAGCCTCAACATTAAAAATATTATTGTTCTTTTTATAAAAACTTATCAAATCCTTTAAAGCATTATTTACGACTATATCTAAATCAGAACTATAGTTCATACTTTTTTTGTGATTTTTATATTCTAACATATCCAAAACACGAAATTCTCCGTTTGGGAACACACGTAGATCCAAATCATAATCTATATATTTTATTGTTTGATCTTCTATTATATATGGTGTAGCTATATTACAGTAATAATATACACCGTCTTTTTTTAACTGCGCAATTATGTTATACCATTTATCTTTAAAAAAATATATTATTGCCGGTTCTTTCGTTTTCCAATAATTGCCTTGCGCTTCTATAACGGTTGTTTTGTTATTACCAAATACACAATACTCATTAGTAACATCCAATAATACAGCCTCACTCCAATATCGATGAACCTTACCATTATGTTTATAGCATTGAATTTCGAATTTATCTCCTATTTTCATTTTTATCAACTGCTTTCTATAACTATTATACAACTATTTTGAACAAAAATAAATAAAAAAGGACTATACACCTTTCAAATAAGTAATAGCCCCTTGTAAAACATTATCGTTTTCTTTTGTGGGATTTAAATAATAACCTTCTTCTAATATAAGTTCTTGATCTGGAACAATCCCTACTTCGTTTATCCAATTTCCTTGTGGTGACAACCATTTTTTAGTAGTCATTTTATATTCAACTCCATTTATTTCTTGAACAGTTTGAACGGTTCCTTTTCCAAAGCTAGTTGTTCCAACGATATAAGCATTTAAATTTTCTTTTAATGAAATCGCTAATAATTCACTGGCAGATGCACTTCCAAAGTTTTGCAATATTGCAATAGGATATGTTTTAGTTTCTTTCCCTGTTGAATATATAGTTTCTATTTCATCTTTAAAATCAGTTTTATATATTACATGTGATTCATCTACAAATAAACTAATTATATCTTCGGCCGCTGATAGATATCCACCCGAATTATTTCTAACATCTAAAACTAAGCTTTTCATACCTTGTTTTTCTAATTCAACTAAGGCTTTTTCTAATTGTGTTGCAGTATTAGAAGCAAATACATCAATTTTTATATATCCAACTTCACCTTCTAATAATTCATATGAAATAGACTGCAATTCGATAAATTCTTTAGCTAATGAAATTTCAATAGTTTCTTCTCCTCGTCTTAACGTTAAATTTATGTCATCATTTTCAGCTATTTTATCAACTAGATAAGAAGTTGTTTGAGCAGTCATATCTTCACCATTAAAAGAAATCACTACATCACCAGGTAAAATCCCAGATTTAGAAGCAGGAGTATTTTCAAATACGTTCGAAACAATTATCTCACCAGTTAAAGCATCATTATATACTTCGATACCTACACCTTTATAAGAACCTTGAAGTTCAATATCAAAACTATTAGATGTGTTATCTAAAAATTCTGAATACTCATCCAAAACCGATAGCATACCTTCAACCGCACCGTTTATAAGTTCTACATCGTCTATCTCACCGTAATAATTATTTTTCACATTGTTATAGTGCTCAATAAATTCACTTAAATTTTCATCATAAGTTAAATCTTTTTCTTTAAAATCACCAATAAAGTAACCTAAAATACCAAATATAATTACAAATATAAGCAATAACACTAATCCTTCTATAACAGTAAAGTCAAGTTTTTTAGTTAAAAAGTTTTTTTCTATTATATTCCCAGTATTCTCAACACCGTCATTTTTAACCTTATCTATTTCTTTGATCATATTTTCTTTAATTTCATTTATTTCATAATCTATATTTTTTGTTTTTTCATCAATTTTTGTGATTGATGTTTCTTTTTTTGTAGTTTTTGGCTTTTTAGTTGTTTTAGCATCTTTTTCGATATTTTTGTTTTCTTCCATTATGCACCTTCCTATTTAAATACTATATCATATATTTAAACGATATGTCTATACTCCAAATAGATTTCACAATGTTTTAACATTAGTTAAAATATTGGATTAAATAATCTTTTAATATATTAGCTACTTTAAGTTGATAATTATCAGTTTTCAATTTACTTAGTTCAACCTTATTACTTATAAACCCTACTTCTACTAATACACCAGGTACATTAATTCGTTGATACATATAAGCATCATTAATTGTCTTATAATTTCGTTTAGTATTTAATTCAGTGTTTAGAAGCAGTTGTAATTCTTTGGCGATTGTTTTGTTATCTTCTAAATTATCCGCATAAAAAACTTGCGGACCACTCCAATTACCAGAACTATCTGCATTTAGATGAATAGACAAATAAATATCTGAATTCGAATCATTAATTATATTAACTCGCTGAGAAAGATCACTTCTTTTTCTATTGTTAGTATTTTTAACAGATAAATCATAATCATCATCTCTTGTTAAATAAACAATAGCTCCATTCTTTTCTAGAACATCTCTCAGTCTTAAAGTTATTTCTAAATTAATATCTTCTTCTAAAACCCCACTATAAACCGCACCAGGATCTTCTCCACCATGCCCAGGGTCCAAATAAATAACTTTACCTAGCAAAGGTAAACTAAGAGCATGGACCACTCCTACACTATATATACATATAAAGAAAAATAATACTAATAGTAATTTGTTTTTCATAGATCACCTATTTAACTATATTCTTAATTAAATATAATAAAACTTTTAATACGAGAAAAACTATTAAACAATACTTAAATATCAAATAAAAAAATAGTTAAAAAATTTAACTATTTAACAAACGGTAATATTGCAATAAAACGCGCTTTTTTAACTTCGTTTGCAACAAATCTTTGATGTTTCGCACAAGTACCGGTAACACGTCTTGGTAATATTTTACCTTTATCTTGACTTACATATCTTTTTATATTATCAAAATCACTATATTTTAATTCTTTTCCAGCGCATAATTGACACACTTTCTTTTTTTTACGATAAAATTCAGCCATACAATCCTCCTATTCTAAAAAATTGTCATCGATAGCAACACTATCTCCGAATTCGGCAAATGGATCTTCATCTACATTAACAGTTGGAGCAGGTGAATTACTTTCAAAACTTCTACCTTGTGACTTAGATTCTAAGAATTGAACATTTTCAGCTTGAACATCAGTGGTATATCTAGTATTACCATCTTTATCAGTAAAGCTACCTGTTTGAATTCTTCCTTCAACTGCCACTTGGCTTCCTTTGTTTAAATAATTACAAACATTTTCAGCTTGTTTTCTCCATACAACAACATTTATGAAATCGGTTTCTCTTTCTCCATTTGCATTTGAAAAAGTTCTATTAACAGCTAACGAGAATCTTGTATAAGGTAAATTAGATCCTGTATATTTCAATTCTGGTTTAGTAGTTAAACGACCTATTAACATTACTTTATTCATTTTTACCTCTTTCTTAATCCTCTATTTTCGTAATTAAATGACGGATAATATCACTAGTGTTTTTTGCTTGACGATCAAACTCTTTAATCGCAGCATCATCATTAGCTTCTAATGTAATCAAATAATAAAAACCTGTTTTAAACTTTTTGATTTCATATGCTAATTCTCTTTGACCTATGTTTTTTTCTTCAACAATCTTTGCTTTATCATCAGTTAATACTTTTGAAAATTTAGCAACAACACCTTTAACATCTTCTTCACTTAGTGTTGGTTTTACGATAAACATAATTTCATATTTACGCATATACACACCTCCTTATGGTCTATTGGCTTATAAATAAGCAAGAAGTAAATTTCTTCACTCGTTATAAATTATAACAAATAATAAAAAAAAATACAACAAATAGTTGATTTTTTTTATTTTTTCTTAATATTAAACTCAATATGGTAGTTTTTAGGGTTATTTAAGTCAATTAATAAATCTACTTTTCTATCTTCATCTAACTCTTTTCCATCAAAACGTGGTTCGCCTACCAATTTAACTACTTTACCGTTTGGCAACTTATAATCAATTGAAATAGATAGTAAATTTCTTTTTTTAACTCTTAAATGCGACGGAACCATTTTATAATCAAGCCCTCGCACTAATTTACCTGTTTTAGCTAATTTTCTTAATTTTAGTATTTTATACAAATTTTTAGAAATAGAAATAATTGTAGTTGCTATAAACGCTAACGGAACTAACATTATTAGATATCCAAATAAAGAGACATCTTTATCATATTCTGTTATACATGTTTCTGGAAAATCCCCATCATAATATACGTCGTTATACATATGATTAATTTCGTCTCTACTTATAACTCTACTTTCGCATGAATACTCCCTATCTCCAACCATATAAATAAATATCGGTCTACATTCGTTAATAGCTTCCATGGAATGACAATTATCAATCACCCCTGCATTTTCATTAGTTTCATAAAAATAATCCCTTTTTACCTGGGCATCAAAAACAGCAATAACAAATAACACAAATATTACAAAACTAGCCCCCATAAATAAAATACCATAATTAAGTTGTTTAAACAAACTTTTATAATTTAAATCATACATTCTATCACCTATTATAATATTATCACTTTAATAAAAAAAAAGCAATAAAAAAAGAGTTAATTTTCACCCTTGTTTTTAAATTTTATTATAATAGGCGTTCCTTCAAAGTCAAATGATTCTCTTATTTTATTTTCTAAATACCGTTCATAAGAAAAATGAATCAAACCTTTACTATTAACTTGAATATTGAAAGTAGGCGGTTTATTCCCAACCTGACTTGTAAAATATATTTTTAATCTTTTTCCTTTATATGAAGGCGGCAGATTCAAATTATATGCATCTGTTATACAACTGTTAATTAAATTAGTCGGTATTTGTTTAACACTATTTTCATAACATTTTAATATTTCAGGCATAACCGTATGAATTCTTTTTTTAGTTAACGCAGACAAATATACAATCGGAGCATATGTCATAAATTGAAAATTAGCTCTAATAGTTTTAGAAAATTGTTTCATACTTTCTTCTTTATCTTCAATTAAATCCCATTTATTAACAACAAGAATAACTGGTTTACCTGCATCAAGCGCATATCCAGCAATATGCTTATCATGTTCAATTATACCTTGATTAGCGTCAATTACCAATAAACAAACGTCGCTTCGGTCAATCGCTTTTAAACTTCTTAACAAACTATATTTTTCAACATTTTCATATATTCTACCTTTTTTACGCATTCCGGCAGTATCAATAACAGTATAGTCTTGTCCATAATAAGTGAAAATTGTATCGACTGCATCTCTAGTTGTTCCAGCTAAATCACTAACAATAACACGTTCTTCATTTAATAAAGCATTTACTAAGCTACTTTTACCAACATTTGGCCTACCAATGATACTAAACTTTAAAGTATTATCATTATCTTCTTCTACAATATCAAAATCAGAAACTATTTTTTGTAGTAATTCATAAATACCTTCATTTTGCTCAGACGATATAAATTCATAGTTATCAAACCCAAGTTCATAAAAATCATAAATATTTTCTTTTGCTAATTTTGAATCTACTTTATTAACAGTAACTATAATTTTTTTATTTGATTTTAATAGTAAATCTTTAACAACATAGTCATTTGCAGTTAGCCCTTCTTTTGCATCAACAACAAATAAAATTACATCAGCTTCATCAACCGCTAACATGGCTTGCATTTTTATCTCTTCATTAAACTTATCATCTCCAATATCAATACCACCAGTATCGATTAAATGAAATTTATACTTTTCAAACGTTGCACTTCCATATATTCGGTCTCTTGTAATTCCTGGTTCATCTTCAATTATCGCTAATTTACTTCCAAGTAATCTGTTGAACAATGTACTTTTACCAACATTTGGCCTACCAACTAAGGCTACAACTGGTTTTTTCATATCCTCACCACCTCACTGTTTTTTTCTATTTTATCTTTTTGATTTCCATATATTATTTTAGCATGTTCTAATAAAGAAAAATAATTTGCCTTTGGAATATCATTCTTAATTTTTATATATAATTTATCATCATTTTTATAATATGTCAGATATTTGTTTTTTATAAAATTGGTAACCTCATATAAGAATTCACATTGATAAAAAGTTATTTTCATTTCCACCTGGTTAAAATAACTATAAAAATCTTCTGGCCCAATAATTTCAACTATAATACCATAATTTTCATCCTGATAAACATCTATTTCAAAAAAGCCTTTTAAATCTAGTTCGTACCGTTTGTTCAAATTAGCAAACACCGTTTTAAAGCGTTCCTCTAATTCTGCTTCACTATAAGTTTTAAATAGTTCATTTTTTAAATGAACTACAATTTTTTCCTCAACAAACTCAACTTTCATCATATCACCTATATCAGTGTATGAAATAACTAAATTGTTCGTTCTATTTTTTTATGAATTTCTTCCTTACCAAGTTTAGTAACATTTGAAAACATAACAAATTCATCACCTGTAACAAGTTCTAAATCTTCAAGTAACAAATTACGCTGTTGTTGTTGTTTTGTGATCCCTATTTTATCAACCTTAGTTGCAACTATCGTAACAGGTAATTTATAATATTTCAAATAATTATACATCATTATATCATCACTTGTTAATTTATGTCTAAAATCAACCAACATAAAAACTTGCCTTAAATTAGATCTGTTTTCTAAATAATCTTCCATCATTAAACCGAATTTTTTTTGTTTTGTTTGGCTTACTCTCGCATAACCATAACCTGGAGCATCTACTAAATAAAATTCATCATTAATTAAATAAAAGTTGATAGTTTGGGTTTTTCCTGGCGTTGCGGAAGTACGCGCATAATTTTTTCTATTAATTATAGAGTTAATAAAACTACTTTTCCCAACATTAGATCTACCAACCAATAAAAATTCTGGTTTTTGATCTGCTGGATATTGACTTCTTCTAACCGCACTAATTTCTAAATTAACTGAATTTATTTTCATATTGAACCTCCAAAGCCATTTAATTATATCAAATATAATATCAGATGTCAAAAGACAAAAAAAGAGAATAATTTCTCTTATAAAGTTGTTAATGTTTCTATCCCAAGCGGCAACCCCGCAACATACCACACAATTAAAATTAATAACCAAAATACAACCATAGCAATTATTATTGGCCATATTAGTTTTACAGTTCCCATTAGTGTGATTTTATTATGATTAATATTATGAGATTGAACAAAACCAAGCATAATCGGAAAAAATATAAACGCAGGAGTTAAAACCTTTCCAACACTATCAGCTGCTTCAAATATAAACTGTGCGAAATCTGGTGTAATATTCCCTCTTACGAATAGTGGTATCATTATAGGTGAAATTATAACCCATTTTTCGACTGTTCCAGGAATAAATATTCCCATTAAAATAATCAATACAAATGATACTACAATTAAAGGGATACCTGCAATATTCAATGTACTTAAAAAAGTCAATAAAGTGTTTGTAATTACTATTCCTAAATTAGTCCATTCGATAATATAAACTAAGATTGAACCTAAGAACAATAAAATACATAAATAACCTATATTGTTAAATGCTTTTGTAAAGCCCCAACTATATTCTAAATTATTAGCAAAATTTTTACTAATAATTCCATAAACAAATCCACATATCGCACTAATAATCAAGTAAATAAACATGAATCCCGCATTAAATGGTGAGGCTTCATTAAATACCTTAGCGACAAATATATCTGTTGAATTGTCTAATAAAATATTATTAAATACCGGTGTGAAACAAAGTAAAACTAATATAAATAGTATAACACCAGTTATTATAGTGTATATTAACGCTTTTTTTGAAGTTACTAATTCATCTGTATAACTCTCACTTACAGTTACTTTCTTACTAACATTTTGTTCAATCAAATAAGTTATAATAAAAGTTATAGCAATAGATGATGCAAGCATAATATATATCGAAGAATATAAATCATAGTTATAACTTGCTGCCACTTCAATTACTGCCGCCGATTCAGTTAACATTCCAAGTGCATAATCACTATAATTGTAAAAAATACCAGTTCCATATCCCAAAGTCATACCAATAAAAACAGTAATGACGCCCAAAATAGGATTTTTATTTAAATATTTATACACAACCCCGATGAGAGGCAATAACACTATATAACCATAATCACCAATAATAGTAGACATAATACTAATTAAAACTACTAAAAAAGTTATCAAAGATGGTCTTAATTTTTTTAAAGGACTAATTATGTGTTTAAGTAATCCACTTGAAAACAAAATACTTGTAGCCGCTAAGGAAATAATCAACAATATCAACGGTTTTATAAAAACGTCATTATATAAAATATGGCTAAAAAAATCTGCTATTCCTTGATCTGTAAAAATATTATTAACTAAAACAATTGAAGTTTCTAATTTTCCTTCAACAATCGATGTTTGATTTGCACCAAATTCTATTAATGATAACCCCATACTCCCTAAGGCCACAATAATTATTAAAATAACTAATGCGATAATAGGCGATAACTTCTTATTCATTTTTCCTCCTACAACTTTATTACTTTTTTTAAATTTTTATTAAATTCTACTCTTGTAATCATAACAACATGACCACATCCTAAACATTTTAATTTAACATCCGCACCAAGTCTAATAATTTCCCATTCATTAGACCCACAAGGATGATTTTTTTTTAAAGTAACTATGCTATTTAAATTATACTCTTTCATTATGAATCACCAATTGTTGATATGGAATTACTATATTATTTTTGTTAAGTTCTTCTTTTAAAGTTTTTAATATTTTTCTTTTTTCTTCAAACTGTGTTCCATTAGTAACTTCTAACACAATTCTATACACTAAAAAACTATCATCAATTTCTTCTAATCCTAAAAATGACATTTCACCTTTCAAAGAAGACACTTTATCTTTCATATCCTCACAATATTTAGTTAATACTTTTTCTACTTTTTTACTATCTTCGTTAAACGATATTTTAACATCAACTATAATTAAAATGTCTTCAATACTGTGATTAACAACTGATGTGATACTACCATTATTAATGATTAAAACTTCTCCTGTATAAGATTTAACTCTTGTGTTTCTCATACCGATATCAGTCACTTCACCTTTAAAAGCATTGATAGTTACCCAATCTCCTATATTATATGTATCATCTAAAACAAGCGCAACACCAGAAACAAAATCTTGAAGTAAATCTTTAACTGCTAAACCTGCTACAACCCCTACCACACCAAGTGAAGCGATTATAGCTGCTGTATCAACACCAAAAATTTCTAACAAAATTAAAACAACTATTATAAAAATAACATATCGGATAATATTAACAAAAAAACTGGTAAAAGTTTCTTGTTTTTTTACATTTATATTTTTAAAATTAATTATTTTTCTAACAATATTTTTTAATACAGAATAAGTAACTATTCCCAGAAAAACAACTATTAACGATAATACTAATTCTTGTTTAAAAATAAATTCTAACATATTAATCACCTTTTATATTCAAAATTTCCAAAATTCTATTTAAATCTGCCACATTAGTAAATGAAATTTCTAAACTTTTCTCTTTGATTTTTACTCTTGTATCTAGTTTATCTTTTAATAAATCTTCAACATACTTAAATTCTGTATTAGGTTCTTTTTTCTTTACTTTAATTTTTCTTTCTTTATCAGATGCTATATCCTCAACATTTCTAACAGCTAATTTGTTATCAACAATTTGATTAGCTAGTTCAATTATTTTGGTTTCATCTTCTAACTTACTTAAAACCCTAGCATGTCCCATAGTAATTTTATTTTCCAAAATCATTTTTTGAACTTCTTTCGGCAACCTTAATAACCCTATCATGTTCGTGATATGGCTTCTACTTTTAGATACTTTTTTGGCTAGTTCATCTTGGGTAATAGCTAATTTTTCTAATAAATTTTTATAAGCCAAAGCCTCTTCAATTGCATTTAACTGTTCTCTTTGTAAATTTTCGAGTAAAGCAATTTCCATCATTTGTTCATCAGTTAAATTTCTAATTATCGCTGGTATTTTTTCTAACCCAGCCATTTTAGAAGCTCTATATCTTCTCTCCCCAGCAATTATTTCATAGCCTTTAATACTTTTTTTAATAATAATAGGTTGGAATACACCATGTTTTTTTATTGAATCTGATAATTCTAATAAAGCCGATTCTTCAAATATTTTTCTAGGTTGATATGGATTAGGTCTTAATTCATTTATATCAACTTCAAAAATTTCTTCTTTTGTAACATTTTCATATACTTCTTGTTCAAATGTTTCAGGAGTAAGACTTTCATTAATAAACAATGATTCTAACCCTCTTCCAAGAGCTCTTTTTTTAGTTTCCATTATTTTTAATCACCTCTTTAGCTAAATTTAAATAAGCTATTGTCCCTCTATTTTTCGGATCATATGCTAAGATTGGTTTCCCATGTGACGGTGCTTCTGATAATCTAATTAAACGTGGAATTATTGTATCATAAACCTTTTCTTTAAAATATGTTTTAATCTCTTCAACAACTTCTAACCCTAATATTGTTCTGCTATCTAACATAGTTAATAAAACACCTTCAATATCAAGTGCTGGATTTAATGTTTTTTGTGTCATTAAAATTGATTGCAATAATTGTGTAATTCCCTCTAAGGCAAAAAATTCACATTGTACAGGTACTAAAACAGAATTAGCTGCTGATAATGCATTTGTTGTTAATATCCCTAATGAAGGCGGGCAATCAATAATAATGTAATCATACTTTTCTTTTACTTCTTCTAAATGTTTTTTTAACTGCATTGATTTATTAAATCCTGGCTCAGTCCTACTGCGATCCATTAATTCAATATCCACACCAGCTAAATTAATTGAAGCTGGAACTATGTGCAGATTTTTAAACTTAGTTTTTATTATAACTTCATTAATCTTTGCTTTATCAACCAATATATCATAGATACTTTTTACAGTGCCGCTTTTTAATATTCCAACACCTGTTGTACTATTACCTTGGCTATCTAAATCTATTAATAAGGCTTTTTTACCTAAAACACCTAATGAAGCTGCTAAATTAATACTAGTAGTAGTTTTACCGACTCCACCCTTTTGATTTACTAATGCAATAATCTTTCCCATAACATCACCGTTTTCTACAAATACTATTTTATCATAGATTTTAAAATTTAGATAGTTTTTAAATTAAAAAAGTGCAAAGATTTACATTTTACTTTGCCCTTTTAAAATTTTAATAAATTCTTTTTCGTTTTCTAAATTTTCTTGTTCTTTAATAGCTACCCCTGTTCTTTTAGCTATTTCCTTAGCGCTAAACCCCTCTTCCATCAACGTAGCAATTATATTTTTATCATTATTTATTTTGTTAATCAACCAAGTTTCTTTTTCAAATAATCCCGGTTTAAGTACACTCGCATTCCATAAACCTTGGTTATTTTTTAAAAACAATTTTAAATCATCTCTTTTAATATGGTATTCGACTCCACCTTCACCTTTATCAACAATAGTAAACTCTAACCCCTCATTTTTCCAAAGCGTACCAACTCTATATCTACTAACACCTAAAAAGTAACAAACAGAAGTCAAATTAAGGACATCTTTTTTTTCCAAATTAGTTCTAATAAAATAACCATGCTTATTTAAAAATTGTTTTACCGATTCAACCGACTTATTAAGATCTTCTGCAATCTTAGAATATGAATATCCTTCTTCTAATAATTTTCTAGCCTTCTTAAACTCCCCAGTACTCCAATATTCGTATTGTTTATATTCTATATTTTTATCCACTTCTCTTTTTTTAACTAACCATTCAGGCTCCTCGCCAAAAACATCTTTTTCTAATTTTTTACTATCCCATAAATCTTGATTTTGTTCTAAAAAAATTAATATTTGGTCATACATAACAGCGTTCTCATAGCGATTACTAGTTTGTATTTTTTTTATTCTAAGACCTTTATTTTTCCAAGTAGTAATAATTTTTTGAGAATCTATTCCAAGTATTTTTGCCAAATCACTAATACTAATCATTAAAAGATTATTATCCTTTTTACAACCTAATCCTAATTTACCAGCCTGTTGTTCAATTGCTTCCTCTGTTCTCCCAAGTACTTTTGCTATATAAGCATTATTATGATATCCCCATAGTTCCTTTAAAATATCAATACTTTCATCATCCCACCAACGATGATGCTTAGCAAATTTAAGCCCCATTCTTTTAGCCTTTTGACGTGTTGTACCATAATCTCTATTCAATATTAAAGCTACTTCATAATATGTTAAACTAAGGTCTAAGGATTTTAGTTTTTCTTCTTCTTCTTTACTCCAAATATTTGGCTTAGGAAGCTCTAAACCATATTCAATCCCAATCTTCTGAACCGCTTCCCAAGTACAATTTAAATGTTTCCTCATCTTATTAATTGAAATTTTTCCCCAATTACTAACTATATATTGCTTTTCTTCTTCTGTAAAAATTCTACTCATAAACTTAAAGATAACCCTTCAAAACCTTAACAACATTTGGATGTTTTAATTTAAGTAAAGCCTTTTCTTCTATATCCGCAATACGCGTACCCGTTATTCCAAAATATTTGCCAACTTCTTTTTTAGTTCTCATTTTACCATCAATTATACCATACCTCAGTAACATTATTTCTTTTTCTCTTCTAGTTAGTTTTTCAAATACTTCCTTTATTTTTTCATGCTTTTCAACCTCATTTAATAATTCATCTAGCGGTAAAGCATCAGAAGGAATTATATCCCTTAAAGCCACATCTTCATCTGCTATAACAGGTGCGTCCATACTAACAGTTACAATTTGTCTCTTTTTTCTTTTTTCAGCAGTATACGCTACCGACATCTGATTAAAAATACATCTACTAGCAAATGTAGAAAATTTACTCACATTTATATTATAACTTTCAACACCTTTTATTAATCCAATCAATCCAATCTCAACTAAATCTTCAAGTTCAATATCAAACATTCTAGAAGTTTTAAACTTCCTAGCTAATTTAAAAACTAATCTAACATTAGATTCAATAATCTTATTTCTTGCTTCAAGACTACCATTTTTCATCTCTTCATATAAAACTTTAAACTCCTCATCACTTAATAATTCATGATGTCCTAATCTATACTGTATCGATGTCTCATAATCCTCTTCTAAATCAATTTCTTCATCATTAAGTAATTCATCTAAATCTTCCATTTCTTCTTTTTTCATATGCCCTCCCTAATTAGAGATATTATATATCAAATAATTATATCAGTAAATACTTC